>CAZLND010000176.1:0-5896 GCA_964560635.1 uncultured bacterium
CCGGATCTACACGATCGCCGGGGAACTGGTGCAGATCCTCAAGAGTCCGGCGGGCAACGCCACACAAGTGTCCTGGGATTTGGGCATGACCCGCATGGCCAGCGGTACCTACCTGGCGGTGGCCGAGCTTTATTCCAACGGCGCCCTGGTGGGTCGCAAGATCACCCGCGCGGTCGTCTATCACTAAGACCGGAAGGGCCTTGGTCAGTAGGGTTTTGAGGATGGATGTTTCAAAATGGTGAAATTTGTTGAAAACTGATGTATTATTTTGGACGCAGACTCTCGAAAGTTTATCCGGTAAAATCACTTTAGCTTTTGTTTAAGACGTGTTCGCCGATCCAAATTATTTTTTTGAGGGATTTCATTGAAACGTTTTAAAGATATCTTCTCCCGGGTGTTCCTCCTGATCCTCTTGTCCGCTCTGCCCATGAAGGTACATGCTTATAAGATCCTTGTTTATTATGTGGGAGCGACCTGTGACACTCAGGGTAATGCGGTCACTCATGTGATCCCGGCGTTACAAGCCACAGCCAACGTTGTTACGGGTGTGGATGTGGGTTGCGGGAATGCGGATAGTTTTTGTAACTCTGATTCGCAAAATTGGTGTAATTATGACCAGGTTTGGGACATGAGATTCGTTGCCTCGGCAGGGTCTTGTTCGCCCGTTACCCCGCTTTCGGATGACTTTTCGGCATGTTGGCAAAGTCGAGCTACTACCTATATTCAAGGGGGTGGCAATTTTTACCTTCAAGGCGAAAATGGCGCTTATCCGAGCCGCAATGCTGACGATGTTTCTTTTCTGATTAATATTGGCGCTGTCAGTAGCGGCATTACCGGTTGCAATGCGCCCAATGGTGGTGCCGATAACTCGAGCGGTGCTGTTAACATGCCGACCATCAATGGTTTTCCCGCGGCAAACTTCATCGGGGACAATTTCGGCGGGTTCCCAGTGACCGCTTCTAATGGAACAAATTTTGTGACTTATGGCGGACCTTGGAACTCCGGTGATAGCACTAACCGGGCTATCGCCACCGGATGGACCGCCGCCCAGATGCCGGGGCTTACCGGTGCCGCTGTCGGCAAGCTTTTCATGACTTGGGATACGACCTTATGGACAGGCGGGGATTATTCAGGAGGTAATATCACAACAATTAATACATTCTTTCAGGATACTGCCAACTGGTTAGGCTCCTCGACTTGCAATACCCCGACCTTCACTCCCACCCCGGGCGTCACGAATACTTTCACCTCCACGCCCACCGCGACCTTTACCTTAACCAACACACCCGCGGTCACGAACACATTCACCGGCACTTCCACTTTTACCTCGACTTCCACCGCGACCAACACGTCCACGTCAACGTGGACGGGGACTTCGACCTTCACTCCCACCGTTACCTTTACCCCAACCGTGACCCGCACCCCCACCTCCACCTTCACGGCTAGCAATACCCCGACGGTGACCGCGACTTTCCCCCCTGACATTTTTTACGTCGCCAAGAACATCCTCAACACCTCCAATGGGGCTTCGGTCTCCATGTACGTGTCTTACCCCTTTTTCCCCGGAAATTATCTTTTCAAGGTCTACAACAGCGCGGGAGAGTTCATCAAGGACCTGGACCCGGACAACCACTATTTGAATGGACCCCTCCAAAAATCCTATACCTGGGACGGCACGAACACGGCCGGAGCCCAATGCGCCAGCGGCGTTTATCTTTTCTACTTGATCGAGCCTTCGGACCGGAAATTGAAACGCATCCTCCTGGTCAAATAAGGGGCTTCTTGCCCCGGCTTACGCCTCTCTACCAAGCCCCTTCCGACCGAAAGGGGCTTTTTTATTTCCAAGATGCGGGCATAATGGTCCGAACAAGAGATCGAAACGGGTCCGAGGTCCTATGAAACGCGTCACCATGCAAGATATCGCCAAGAAAGCGGGGGTCACCAAGGCCACCGTTTCGATGGTCATCAACAACGACAAACGCATCACGGCCGCCACCAAGCAAAAAGTCCTCAAGATCATCCAGGAACTCAACTATTACCCCAATGAATCGGCCCGGAAACTGGCCCGTGGAAAGTCGGACGCCATCGCCTTCATGGTGCAGCGTTTCGGTCCGCCCTTCATCGCCAGCGTCTTCGACGCCTTCGAGGACCTGGCCTTTCAAAAGGAAAAATTCGTGCAGGGCATCCTGCCCTATCCCACGCGCAACCAGACTTCCATCCTGGAAGAGCTTCTCCGGAAGGTGCTCTATAGCCGCAAGGCTGACGCGGTAGTGATATTGACCCAGAAGCCCAGCGCGGAGATCGTGGAAGAATATATCGAGAACGGCATACCCCTGGTCCTCATCGAGAACGAGATGAAGGGTGTCCATTCCGTGCGGGTGGACAATCTTTCGGGCGCCCAAAGGGCCACCGAACATCTCATTAAAAAGGGACGGAAGAACATCGGATTGGTGGTAGGCGAGGTCCAAGCCAGCCCCACTTGGGGGCTTAGCCTTTCGGCCGTGGAACGGGTGGAAGGTTTCAAAAGGGCGCTCAAGGAAGGGGGTCTCAAATACGACCCGGACAAGGTTACCACCGTCGTGACTTATCAGTATGAAGAAGGGCGGGTTTGCGCCGACCAGCTGATGGCCAAGAACCCCAAATTGGACGCCATCTTTTGCGCCGCGGGTGACATCGTGGCCATGGGTGTGATGGAAGGCGTGAAAAAGAAGGGTCTGCGGATACCCGAGGATGTGGCGGTCGTCGGCTACGACGACATGGTGGCTTCCCGCATGCTCAATCCGGCCCTGACCACGGTGCGCCAGCCTTTTGGGGAGATCGCTTCCATCGCTTTCGGGATGGCGGTGGACTCCATCGAGGGAAAGCTAAAAGAAGAAAAGCACGTTCTCTTGCGGCCTGAGATCATCGTGCGTGATTCGGCCTAGAACCTACACAAAATCTCTAACCACGAAGTGCACGAAGACCACGAAGTAAAACCAATGTTTTATCAAAGGATTTTGTCTAACTTTGTGTACTTTGGGCCCTTTGTGGTAAGAAATACCGGTTTTGGGGGTTTCTGTTCACTTGAAGTAGAGGCCGAAACGTTTTAGTTGGAAATCGTTCAGTTTCATTTTTTCGAAGCTCACATAGCCTTCCTCGCCGAAAGCCTCGACCATTTCCCGCATGGCCCTCAATTTGTTGCCGTCCGTGAAGACTCCCAGCACCTGCCCATATCCACGGTGGCCGATGACCACTGTCACTTCCGGTTCTTTCGCCATGGTCGACCCTTTCCAAGAAAGTAATGCGGGACCATTTTACCCGACCGGTGTCCTGGCTTTGTCTTTTGTTCCTTGCCCGGTCCTTGGGACGCCCTTAAAATAAGCCCTTCTTGCGGATCCTTTGAAAAAGGAGTCGAGCCATGGCCGCCCGAAACAAGCCGAATGAGAGAGACGAAGACCTCAGCAAGCCGTCCGGAAAAGTCGATTGGGAAGCCCTGGCCAGGACCTCTGATTTCAAAGGGTTGGTCAAGGCCAAGATCCTTTTCGTCGTGCCGGCCTTCCTTTTCTTCGTCACTTATTATTTCCTGCTCCCGATCCTAGTGGGGTTCGCCCCGGAGTTCATGTCCACGCCCGTTTTCGGCAAGGTCAACCTGGCCTACCTTTTTGCCCTCTCCCAATTCTTCATGGCCTGGGCCATCGCCGGGCTCTATGTCCGCAAGGCCGCTCAGTTCGACCGCCAAGCCGAGGAAGTCCTGAAGCACCACCACCTGAAAAAAGGGGGGAAGTGACCATGTCCACCCCTCTTTTACTGTTCCTGTTGTTCATCGCCATCACGCTGGGCATCACTTACTGGGCGGCCCGAAGGTCCCAAGGGTCCAGCCATTACTTCGCCGCGGGGCGTCAGATCAAGGGCTGGCAGAACGGCATCGCGGTGGCGGGGGATTACATGAGCGCCGCTTCCTTCCTGGGTATCGCGGGCCTCATCGCCTTCAATGGTTTCGACGGTTTCATGTATTCGGTGGGGTGGCTGGTGGCTTATCTAACAGTGCTTTTGGTGGTGGCCGAGCCCCTGCGCAACGCCGGCAAGTACACCATGGCCGACGTCCTGGCTTACCGCATGAAGGCGCGGCCCGTGCGGGCCATGGCTTCCTTGAGCACGCTGACGGTCTCCACTTTTTATATGATCGCCCAGATGGTGGGCGCGGGGACCTTGGTGGCCCTGCTCCTCAAGGGCTCGGGCCTAAGCTTCCAAACAGCGGTCATCGGAGTGGGCGTCCTCATGATCATCTATGTGGTCTTCGGCGGAATGCTGGCCACCACCTGGGTGCAGATCATCAAGGCCGTTCTCCTGATGGCCGGCACTTTCTTCCTGAGTGTGTTGGTCATGGCTAAGTTCAATTTCAGCTTCGCGGCCTTTTTCGACGCGGCCAGCCAAGTGCATTCCCATGACGCGACCGGGGCCGAGGTCGTGCAGAACTTCCTCCAGCCGGGTCTCAAGTACAAGCCGCCCAAGGGCGCCTGGGACCTTATTTCCCTGGGCATGGCCCTCATCTTCGGTACCGCGGGGCTACCGCATATCCTAGTCCGTTTTTACACCGTCCCCGACGCCAAGGCCGCCCGGGTGAGCGTGGTCTGGGCTATGGTGCTCATCGGGAGTTTCTATATCATGACCACCTTCCTGGGTTTCGGCGCGGCCACCTTGGTGGGGAAGGACGTCATCGCCAAGAGCGGCGGGACCAACATGAGCGCGCCCCTTTTGGCGCAAGCCTTGGGCGGCGACTTTTTCTTCGCCTTCATCTCGGCCATCGCCTTTGCTACCATTTTGGCGGTAGTGGCGGGACTGACCATCAGCGCCTCCACTTCTTTCGCCCATGATTTTTGGACCAATGTCATCCATCACGGCAAGGAAAGGCGTCCGGGGGAGGAAGTCACCGTGGCCCGTGTGACGGCCTTCGTGGTGGGCGGTATCGCCATCACCATCGCCATCCTGCTGGGACCCACGGCTAACGTGGCCTTCTTGGTGGGTTTGGCCTTCGCGGTGGCGGCTTCGGCCAACCTGCCGGTTATCCTTCTTTCCCTCTTCTGGCGGCGGTTTAACACGGCCGGCGCGGTCTGGGGTCTGGGCGTGGGCCTGGTTTCCTCTATCGCCCTTATCATTGTGGGTCCTTCGGTCATGGGTGTGGATGCACCCACGGTGGCGGCCACGGCTCGGCACCTTATCCAACAAGCCCCCCTCTTTCCCTTGGAAAACCCGGGTATCTTGAGCATTCCCTTGGGTTTCCTGGGAGCGGTCCTCGGCACCTTGTCAGGCCGGGAGCCGGAAGCTGAAAGAAAATTCACCGAGCTTTTCGTTCGGGCCAACACGGGCCTCGGCGCGGAAAAAGCTTCGGGACACTGATCAAGGGACCGCGTAACACTCCATGAAAAAGATAATTCTACTTTTATTTTTAGCTCTCACTTGTCCCCTTTGGGCGAAACGATTACCTCCGCCCTTCCTTCTGCCGGTGGATGACGGCATCTATCGTTTCGTGATCCGGGAGAATGCCCAGCCCAACAAGAATCACGTTTATAAGGGGGGACATGTTGTGGCTTATCTGAAGGCTACGGGTGAGGTCCTTTGGGATAAATATCTTTATAAAGTCCAGATGGACCCCAAGGTGGAAGCGGATGTGCAGAACATCTTCATCCACAAGATGTACTTGGAGAAGCCGAACCTTTTGATCCTGGAAAACGAGCGGCACGAATGGTTCGCGCTGTACCGCCGCACGGGGGAGAAAGTCGGCCTGAAGGACGTTCCCAGGAAGGCGGACGATCCTTCGGTTTATTACACGGACCCGAACCGGGTGGAGCCCCTCTTGAAGGATGATTTTCTTATCCTGGCCGCTGACGCGGTCAGCTACGGACGGCAAAAGGTGATG
>CAZLND010000177.1:0-5839 GCA_964560635.1 uncultured bacterium
AAAATGCCCATCTTATATCGGAGCGCCTGTAAGAATTGCGTGAGCGTGGGATTCTCGGGTTTCATTTTCAAGGCTTTCTCATAATCCTTGAGGGCTTCCTTGAACTTTTTTTTCACGTATTCACAATTGCCAAGACCCACATAGGCTTGCCAACAATCCTGATTATCATCGAGAGCTGATTGGTAGTAATCCTTGGCTAGATCGTAATTTTGGCTGTTATAGGCCCGGTTACCCATCTCCATGAACTGGGGATAATGGTCGTTTTGGGCTTTTGCGGGCGCCACGAGAACCAGGGCCAGGAACAGGACCCACCCCGCGGCGATCAAATAGTTTTTCATTTTCAACCTCAATGAATGAAAGGTCTTATAAGCTGAAGCTAGATTTTATCAAACAAAAACCGGCAAGACGAGCCGGACAAAAAAAGACCCCGCCCCCTCAAAGGAGGGCAGGGTCCATTTAACGAGCGAAAAAAGGGTTTTTTTACAGACCGGCGGTCACACCCAGAAGCACCGGAATATCCTGCGCGGTAAGTCCCGTGGCAAAGATGAAATTATACTTACCTTCGATGAAGAGGTTGGTCCGGTTCCCTAGGTCGAATTGGATGCCAGCGCCGACCAACGCGTCAAAATTGATCACTGAGCTTCCATCAGACCCGAACTCCAGGTCCACCCCCGGCCCCGCGAACACGAAAGGTTGGATATCGTTCATGCCGGTGGCCGTGTACTTGAGTACCGGGACTGCCCGAACATCCAACACGTTGGAACCGGTCGCCGAATAGTAGAATCCGTCCACGTCCAATTGGATAGCGACGTTCTTATCGAACGCATAACCGCCCAAAAGTTCTCCACCGTAACCCAAGGTATAAAGAGGGTTGAAGTTTTGGACCGGAGCGTCAATGGCGCCCGCGAATCCCAAATAGGCCCCACCTTCCGAACCACTCGTGGAGGCGGAAGCTTTGGGTGTGGAAGCTGGTGTGGCCGAGGGGGTCGCGCTAACCGTCATGCTGACCGAGGGGGAAGCCGATAAAGTGGCCGCCGGAGTAGCCGCCGAAGTCGCGGCCATGGTCGCGATAGGGCTCGCCTGTAGGGTCGGCGCGGTGGTGGCCACCGGGGTAGCAACAGCCGTAGCGGTAGGCTCAACTGCCGATGAAGTATTTTTCGCGGCCTTAGGAGCCGTTGTTTGAGCGAACGAACCCGAAGCGGCGATCAACGTGAGCAATCCTAGAACCAATGCCTTTTTCACTTTCCCACCTCACAAAATTTATTTTAAATCCTGAATTTAGACGCGGCCCAAGGCCGAGTGAGCCAAAATTATAATGCCTTGTTGGACTTTTGTTCTTTTTTTTGATCCCAATTCCTTAAATGCTTTACCCGTGAGATCCACTCAGTTAGGGGTGAAGTCTGGATGGATCCATTGAGAACTAAATCGTTCCAAAGGCCGAAAGCGTTTTAACGAAATCAGAGATCCATCGAAAGATTCAAAGCCCCAAAAACAAAAAGCCCGCTCCACATGAGTGGACCGGGCTTTTTAACTGAAAAATTACATATCGAAGTTCACGCCCAGATCCAACGGAATATAGGTAAAGGTCGCGCCATTGCCCAAAACGACATTAGCCGTTCCTTGAAGGAAAAGATTCGCATCCGTTCCTAGCGGGAATTGAACTCCAACACCGCCACCAATTTCAGGATACATGGCGGAAGCCGAGACGGAAAGGCTCCCAATGGTTATGGAAGAGATGTAGTCGCCCATCCCCGCATCCACCAAGATATAGGGCTTGGTTTTGTCTGTTCCAAAAGCGTATTTCAATTGCGCCAGGAAACTCAGATCGGATGTGCTCGCTCCTGCCGCGGAAGTGGAACCTGTCACGCTAAAGGTGTTAAAACCAACACCCAAACCGAAAGCCAAATTCTCATCGGCGCGGTACAAACCGGTCACTTGACCTCCAAAACCAAGGTCATAACCGCTGGTGGTCGCGATACCGACCCCGCCATTGATCCCCAACTCGAAATTCTTCGTAGTAGCGGTACCGGCGAACGAAACCGAAGCCACCATCATCAAACCAGCGACCAAACCCAAAATCTTTTTCATTCTCTCTCTCCTTTGATAATGTTGAAATCTCCCGCCACTCAGGGGTACGGGAAACCCAAACCTGGGTTAAGTTTAATGAAGACCCCTAAAAGAACTCAACCCATTTAATGTTTTTTGGACGAAAGGCTTCCCCAAAAAGTTCCAAACCTGGTCGCAATTAAACCAGCTCCCCCAAATAGGCTTGCTTGACCTTGGGATCGTTCAAGACCTTTTTCGCCTCACCTTCCAAAAGGACGGTGCCCGTTTCCAGCACATAAGCGTAAGACGAAGCTTCCAAGGCCAATTGGGCGTTCTGCTCGACCAATAGGATGGTGGTGCCTTCTTGGTTGATCTTTTGGATGGTATCGAAGATGAGCTCGATGACCTGGGGCGCCAAGCCAAGGGAAGGTTCGTCCAACAATAGCAACTGGGGACGGGCCATCAGGGCGCGGCCGATGGCCAGCATTTGTTGTTCACCACCCGAGAGGGTTCCCGCCGATTGCTTGCGCCGCTCTTGCAAGCGCGGGAAAAGTGAGAGGACATGGTCCAGGTCTTTCTTTATCTCCGCCCCATCCTTCCGGACATAGGCTCCCAGGTCCAAATTCTCCTCGACCGTGAGATTGGGGAAAACCCCCCGGCCTTCCGGACATTGGACGATGCCTTTTTGGACAAGCAAATGGGGAGCCAGTCCATCCACTCTTTGCCCATCGAAAAGGATGTCGCCGCTCTTGGGCCGCTTAAGCCCGGAAACGCACCGAAGCACCGTGGACTTCCCCGCTCCATTAGCCCCGATGAGACAGACAATGGAACCCTTGGGGACCTTGAGGCTGATACCCCTGAGCGCTTGGATGGAATCGTAATACACGCTTAAATCGCTGATTTCCAGCAGGTTTGAATTCAACTTCTAGCTCCAATTAAAACTTTAATTTAGTTCTGAGTTTTAAGTTTTGAATTCAAATTTTTAGAACTTAAAACTATCTTTTTTTGATCCCCAGGTAGGCTTCCACCACTTTGGGGTCGCTTTGGATCTGCTTGGGAGCGCCTTCCGCGATCTTGACCCCATGGTCCATCACATGGATACGCTCGCAGATGCCCATCACGACCCGCATGTCATGCTCGATGAGCAAGACCGAAAGCTCGAATTCCTTGCGGACCCGTTGAATGACCTGCATGAGCCATTGGGATTCGTGAGGGTTCATTCCCGCCGCCGGTTCGTCCAAAAGCAGGACCCGGGCGCCGGTTGCCAAGGCACGGGCGATCTCCAATTTCTTTTGGTCCCCGTAAGGAAGGGACCCGGCAAGGGCGCCCTTGCGGTGGGTGAGTTCGAGCACTTCCATCAAGCGGTCCGTTTCCTCGGCGAAAGCTTTTTCCACACCCAAAAAGCGCCCTGTGGCGGTCAGCGCCGCGGCCAAGCTGTAAGGATGGGAATGATGGAAAGCCACCTGGATATTGGTCTCGACGCTCAATCCCTGGAATAAACGAATGTTCTGGAAGGTCCGCACCAACCCCCGATGGGTGATCTGATGGGGTTTGAGCCCCTGGATCGAATGGCCTTGGAGCCGAACATCGCCCCTTTGGGGACGGTAGATGCCCGAAAGGATGTTGAAAACGGTTGTCTTGCCGGCACCGTTAGGCCCGATGAGGCCCGCCAATTCCCCTTCCCGGAGGGTCAGGGAAAAATCATCCACCGCCACCAGCCCCCCAAAGGAGAGGGTCACGTTCTCGACATCCAGGACCAGGGGTTTCTGCTCCTGACTTTTTTTCATTGAAATCCTTGTTTCCAAATCTTAACTATAGTTGCAGTGACAGTTTAACAAATAGTTCGAAGTTTTGAGTTCTAAGTGCTAAGTTATGGTCCATTTTTCGATCCTTGGATCGAAAAATTTCAAAAACTTAAAACTAAGAACTTAAAACTCAAAACTGGACTTTCATGGACCTTCTTATTTTCGACTTCGACGGCCTCATCCTGGACACCGAGAACGCGGCTTACCAGGCCTGGACCGAAATTTACGCGTCTTATGGGGCTGAACTTCCCCTTTCCAAATGGGCCCTTTGCGTGGGCACCTCTTATAACGCCTTCGACGTCCACGACCATTTGGAAACCCAGGTCGGCCGGTCCTTGGACCGCAAGGAGCTTTACGACCGCCAACACCGGCGCGCGATGGATCTGATCGCCCCTATGGAGCCCCGCCCGGGGGTAGTGCAATATCTGGAAGAGGCGCACAAGCTAAGGATCGCGCTGGCCCTGGCTTCCAGTTCCCATCAGGAATGGGTCATGGGCCATCTTTCCCGTCTGGGTCTTTCGGACCTTTTCCATTCCATCCGGACCGCCAACGACGTCGAGAAGGTAAAACCCCATCCCGAACTCTATCAATTGACCCTGACCACCATGGGAGTGGCTCCCCAAAGGGCACTGGCTTTCGAGGATTCCCCGAACGGAATCACGGCCGCCCAGGCCGCCGGGATCTATTGCGTGGCAGTGCCCAACGAGGTGACCAAACACTTTCCCGTGGGCCACGCTGACCGGCGTATCGACTCGATGGCGGACGTCAGTCTGAGGGAATTGCTGCATCAAGTGGAAACCCAACGCGCTAAGACTTGACCCTCAGCGCGAGCCGATGAGGATGTTGGTCATCCCCAGAGGATGATTGAGATCCAAAGCCTTCATCAAGGGCAGTAGGAAAACCGGCGTCTTATTGGGCACGGTCGTTCCATGGGAAAAGGCCGCCACGATCTTGAGCCCGCTTTGTTCCATCTTCCCCTTCAAGTGATCCAAGGTAAAATCCAGGGCTTTCCTTTCTTCCGGCACCAAGGCCGAAAAAAGGAACATGAGGGGGTTTTTGCGGTTCGGCTCCAGCACCACCACGTATTTGCGGGAAACCCGCTTCATTTCCCGAAGCACCGCGACCGGGTCTTCCACGTGATGCAAGAGGGCGTGGCAAAAAACGACATCGAAGGCGAAGTCTTGGAAAGCCAAGTGGGTGGCGTCCATAAGCGCCTTTTTCGGAAGGGGATTCCGGTCCAGCATCTTCTGCGAGAAATCCACACCCACCGTGTCGCACACCTCGTTGAACGGCATCGAGAAAAAACCGTTCCCGCAGCCCACATCCAATAACCGCTTGCCCTTGTCCAAGTCCACGGTTTTACGGATCTGGTCGATCTTGGAGAGCGCGTAATGGCGCACGACCGGATGGTCCGGTGAGCGGCGCTTTTCCAGGGCTTTTCTTTCCCAATAATCTTTTTGGAACAAAAGGCTTCCTTTCGTCATCGAACCCCTGAAAAACATATCCGCGAAGGGGCCTTGAGTTGATAATGGTAGGGACACCCCGGGAAAAACACCAGTTTTTCGTCGGACCTTGGCCCTGTCTTTTCCTTGGGGAATGACCTTAGTCACCTTTATAACGCTGTCGAATGGGAATATACTTCTGCCAAGGGATCCCAATCCTTAAGAACGAGGCCCCATGGACGAGATCTGGTTCCGCTACGGTTTGACCCACGAAAAAAGCATCCACTTTTTCTGTTACCTAGGGGTCTTTTGCTTGTTGGCCCTTTGGGAATGGAAGGCTTCCCGCCGCCGTCAGATCGTTCCCCATCTCGAACGCTGGCCCCACAACTTGGCGCTCATCGCCTTGAACATCTTGATCGTGCGCGTCCTCTTTCCCGGCGGCGGGCTTTGGGCCGCCTTTTGGGCGAGGGACCATCATCTAGGATATTTCAACGGGGCGGACCCGATCCCCTTCACCTTCGGGGTCTTTTTCACCGTCATCTTCCT
>CAZLND010000178.1:0-5826 GCA_964560635.1 uncultured bacterium
TCTTCAACCCTCGGGCACCTTTCGCCCCGCAAGCCTGCTGCGTCCGGCGGGTCTGCTTTTAGCGGTCTGGCTGGGCCTGAGCTTGGGCCCGTTGGATCCGGTCCTGACCCACTGTCTTTCCTGGTCGCTCCCGTCCCGGTGCCTTTTCCTGGGGGCCTGGGCCGCGCTGGCTTCCATCCCCCTTGGCTTTTTCTTCCCGCTGGGGCTAAGCCGCCTGCCGCGCGAAAGCAGTCTTATCCCATGGGCCTGGGCCCTGAACGGCGCCTTTTCGGTCGTGGCCACGCCCTTGGCCAACTTGCTGGCGGTCTCCGTGGGCTACCATTCACTGCTCTGGTTGGGTTTCTTTCTCTATGGGCTCGCTTACTTGTCCTTTCCCGATGGGCCGGTCAAAACCGCGGTCATGGGGAGGCGGTCATGACACAAAAAACGATAAGACTGGTTAACCACCAAGACACCAAGGGCACCAAGAACGACAAAAGATCCTCTGTTCTTTCAGAAAAGAAGTGTTCCAAGATCACCCGTAGTTCTTTGCCTTACTTGGTGTCTTTGTGCCTTGGTGGTTCAAATTTTCCGGGGTTTGTTTGTCTTCTGTATCTATTGTTGGCTGGGCCTTTGACAGCGGCGAACATGCCCACCGTCACACCGACTCCGAACCCAACCCAGGCCGCCGCCGCGCCCGCAGGCGAAACCAAACCCTCGGAGGATGGCTGGACCTATAAAAAATACCTGAAAGCCTTCAAGAAGAGCGGCCGCAATACCGAGCTAACGGCCAAGGAATTCGAACGGGTGCAAGAGCGCAAACCCGCCATGCTCAAGGACATCCGCCGTTATCTCTTCCGCAAATTCGGCTACTCGGACCCCCGTTTGATGAAAGCTTTCGAGGACCTGCCCCGGGAATATTTCCATTACGACTATTCGAGCGGGACGGATTTTTCCAAGGGCGCCTACGAGTATCCGCCCCGCACCTGGGCCCTGGGTTGGGGTTCGGCCTTGAGTGATTATGAGGGCCAAGCCTATATGGCCCAGCTGGCCCACCCCCGGAAGAAGGACACGGTATTGGAAGTGGGAACGGGAAGCGGCTACAACATTTCCCTGCTCTCTCGCATGGTCAAGGACGCCTA
Source organism: uncultured bacterium (assembly GCA_964560635.1). Taxonomy (GTDB): domain Bacteria; phylum Oederibacteriota; class Muellerivitia; order Muellerivitales; family Muellerivitaceae; genus CAZLND01. Next base: position 1,122 of record CAZLND010000178.1, read on the forward strand.
TTCCATCGAGATCATCAAACCCCTGGGCGAGGGGGTCTCGCGCATCTTCAAGCCCCTGGGCTACACCAATGTCCATACCCGGGTAGGTGACGGTTATTACGGTTGGAAAGAGGCGGGCGGGTTCGACGTCATCATGTTCACTTGCGTGGCCCAGTTCGTGCCGCCGCCGCTCTTCAACCAGCTCAACCCCGGCGGGCGCATCATCATTCCCATCGGCCAACCCTTCAAGCATAACCAGGTGCTTTACGCCTACAACTTGGACAAGCGGGGCCGGGTCCATTCCAAGAAATACATTCCCGTTTATTTCATTCCCATGAAAGGCGCCATGGGAGCCACCGCCGCCCAGATGGGTATTTCCATCCCCACACCGAAGAAAACCAAGCACACCAAAAACAAGAAAAACGAATAAATCATTTCACCACCAAGACACCAAGACACTAAGTAAGACAAACGGGGTTTAAAACCCACGCTTCATCTTTGCCTTTGCTGCTCTTGGTGCCTTAGTGTCTTGGTGGTTAACTGCCTTTCTTTTTTGACCAAAATAAAAAAGCCCCGCCCGCTTTCGCGGACAGGGCTTCGGATGCTACTGGACTTCTATTTTAATTTTTCGCGTCCCCGCCTTTTGAATCATCGCCGTCTTCTTTGGCGTCGCCCTTCTTGGCCGCGATCTTGTCCAAACGCGGTTTCAAGGCCGCGAGGTTGCCCTCGGCCTTGGCTGAGCTGGCGTTGGCCGCTTTGGCCGCATCGATGGACTTCTGGTAGGCGTCCCCGGCCTTCTCGAGCTGGTCGGTGTTCTCATAAGCGCTTCCCAGATTGTTCCAGGCGATGGCATTGGTCTCGTCGGCTTCGACGGCTTTCTCCAACAGGCCAACAGCCTTGTCGTACTTGGGTTCCTTGGCCGTGATGTAAGCCAGGGCCTCGTTGTTGAGCCTCCAAGCTTCCATCTTCTTGGACTTCAGAACGCCCATCTTCTCGAACGCGGCAACGGCCTCATCGGTCTTGCCAGCGTCCGCCAAAGCGATAGCCGCCTTCATGGCGACCACGGTCGGGCTGTCCTGCTTGGCCGGTTTGGCGGCAGGCTTCGCGGCTGGGGCTTTCGCGGCGGGTGTAGCGGCAGCCGGAGCATTGTCATCCGCCCACGAACTACCGACCGACAATGCCAATCCCGCAACTAAAGCCACAAGGATACGCTTGTCATTGATCATCGCTTCCTCCTTGGAAATTTGAATCGAATGGGCTTATTTTAAGCCTTTGCGGAAAACAAAGGATAGAAAAGTCCGATAAAAACAACGCTGACGTTGGGCTCCCCCCTGTTCCGGACCGCTATTCATGGTGGTTTTTCGAATAACCAATCCCAGCCCTATTTCTTTTTAGGCCTTCTCACCGTCCGGGGAGCTTTGTTCTTCGGGGCAGCCTTGGTCGTCTTGCGGGCTTTGGCCCTGACAAGCGGGACCGCGTTCGCGGCCGGAGTGGACGCGATATTTCTTTCAACGGCCGGGGCTTCCTTTTCCACTGGGACCTCATTGCTTTCCCTTGTCCACCCCAAATAACAACAGAGAGCCAACACCCCCATGGCCATGTTGAACATGACCGCCATCAATTCAATGAGGCTAGCCATGGCCCAATGTTCGGTCGCGACGAAGGGTCCTCTTTCGCCCATCGCGTAAATGGCGAGGCCATTCACGAATCCGATCACCCCGCCGCTGACGGTCGAGCAAAGGAGGCCGATGAGAGTGACAAGGATCCCGGCCCCGAAAAGGAGTCCCATGTGTTTTTGGACCAGGGCTTTACTGCGGCCCATGGGATCCGCCTGCTCAGGCCCTTCCACCGTTATGACCACCGTCAGCAGGCTATACCACAACAGGACCAGGATGCCGGGCACCACCAGGAAGACCAGCCCCAATATGGTGAAGAGGCCGGTGACGAAGTGATAACCGAAATTACGAGGAAAACAGTTAAAGCCCCAACGAAGCGCCTCCCCGAAGGGCGGAGCCTTCCCTTCCCCGAGGCTTTTCACCAGGATGAAGACAAGAGTAGGAGCGGTGAAAAAGGTGGGCAGGCTCAAAACCGAGCTGTCGATCCAAAGCTTGATGAGCTTCGATTCCGGCGGCGAAAAGGAATACCAGAGGTTTTTCGCGATCAAGATCGGGGAAAAGAAGAAGAGTGCCAGGTAAAGGACCCATTGGAAATGCTCGAAATAGACCTGATAGGTCCGGCTGATCAGGTCGCCCACACCCAGGATGGGACGGAAAGCGAAATCGGTGTCCAAGCGGCGGGAAGAGGCCATGTTCAACCTTTCGGATGCGGGATTATCCGGAAACGACCCATTCTAACCCCGAAGGCTTTCCGATTTTGAAATTTAAAAGGATGAAGATCTAGGCGGGTTCAACTCCAGGAAAATCTAAATGCGGCCAACTTCCAGTCGAACCAGCCGTCCCTTTCGAACAAGAAGGAGACCTTGTTGTCCGGGGTCAGGACCGGGCTCAAATAGACGTCGATGGAATAGACCTGCGGCGACTGATAATGCTCGTCGATGGGATGGTTCTTGGGATCGTCCGGCGGGCCCGCGGCGGCGGAGCCGGGACTGATCTTGGCGCCTTTCATCAGCAAGATGACGTTGGCGGGGGTAAGGAAACTATCGACGATGGCCTGGATATCCTCTGGTTTCATCTCCCCGCCCGGGACATCGGGGCGGCTATAACGGGCCTTAACGAAATCGTAGGTGCTTTTTTTCAAAGAAGGCATGTCGAGAAAAGGAAGGATGGCCTCGGGCTTGCCGCTATCCACCGCCGCGTGGAAATCCTTCATCACCGGCTGGGGACAATAGATATACCAACCCACGACCCCGGCCACTACCAAAATGACCGCTATGACGAACTTCACCACAGGAGCACCTCTCCGACTGGAATGTCCCTAGCATGCTCTTATTGGGGCAAAAGTTCAAACCCGGAAGAAGTGTTTATTTCTGCAGGACAACCTGGGTGATCTGGCGCTGGACCATCCCGCCGTTGGGACCGGTCAATTCCACCACCGCGAAATAAAGACCGCTGGAGAGGCCCGCGAGGTCAAGCGTGGCTTGGTTGGTCCCCGTGGAGCCCTCGTATTTTTTGATCAATTCCCCGGCCACATCATAGAGACCCACTTTGAGGGTATAGTTGGAGCTTGAGGTCACTTGAAGGCTGGTCGTCGTGACCCCGCCCTTGAGGATGTTGGGTTGGGCCCAGACCGTACCATCCGTCACCGGGTTGTTGCGCGCTTGCACCACGATGCCCCGACTGATCTCTTCTTGTGTCCCCTTCCCGTCTGTCCAATGCACGTCGACCACATAGTGCCCGTTCGTCACGATGGAACCCATATCGCTGGTGCCGTCCCAGACCACATTCACACCGTTGGGGGAGGTGATAAGCACCGAAGCAGAGGCGTTCGAAGAGCCGCTTGAGGAACCTTGTGAAGGATTGATGAAAGCGGTCGACAGGTTCACTTGGGTCATGGGGGTGTCCGTGGGGTCGTTGGCGTAGGTGTAGAGATGCTTCACGATCTCACCCGCCTCGTTGTAGATGTCCACTTCCACGGTGGCCAAATGGCGGCTCACCATCACGACTTGGGATTCGGTGGAGGTCTGTCCAAAGGCGTCGGTGTTGGTCACGGTCACGTAGTATTTCCCATTGGAGACCGGAGTGCCCGCGCTGTTGTTGCCGTCCCAGCTGGCGATGGAGGCCCCGCCCACATCCACATAAGCGGTCCCACCCAACGTGGAGATGGTCGGGTTCTGAAGGTCAAAGCTCGTCACTTGCTGGGACAATTCCTGGGTTGAGATATGTTTCACCAGTTCCCCGGTCTCGTTGTAAACATCGATCTTCACGTCATATAGGGTCGCCAGGGTGAGGCTGACCTGCGCGGTCTTGGGGATCCCATTGGCATAACTCACAACCGCGTGATTGGTCAGGACCGTTCCTTGCTGGACGAAATTGTCCACGGTGGCTTGGTAGGTCAAGGTCACCGCGCCCACCGGCAAACTGCCGGGCCAATTCCAGGTCAGGGTCGAGCCCGATTGGGTGAAGGTTCCCCCGCCCGGGACGGGTGTGGCGGCCGCCAGGAAGACCATATGGTCCGGCAGGACATCCTGCACTTGCACACCGGACGCTTGGCTCCCCGTGACATTCAAGACCACCTTATAGGTCACCGTCATTCCCGAACTCACCACCGACTGACCCGCGCTTTTGAGGATGTCGATGTTCGGGGTCGAGGTGTTGGTGGCGGTGAAGGTGTAGGTAGCGGTTCCCGTGTTGGTGACCGTGGCCGTATTCGTGGATGTTTTGGTCGCCGTAAAGCTGTTGGTGGGAGTGGGGGTGCGGGTGAAGGTAGCCGTGTTGGTGATCGAAGGAGTGTTCGTAGGCGTGCGGGTGTTGGTAGCTGTATAGGTGTCGGTAGGAGTGCGGCTATGAGTGGCCGTCGACGTGAACGTCGGCGTATTCGTGATCGTATGTGTGTTGGTGGAAGTAAAGGTGTTCGTGAAGGTCCTTGTATTGGTCGCCGTGAAACTATTGGTGGGGGTATAGGTGTTCGTGGCGGTAGGCGTCGACGTGAACGTGGACGTGTTGGTAGGCGTGTTATTGGTTGTGGGTGTATTTGTCTGTGTAAAGCTATTGGTGAAAGTACGAGTATTGTTGGCGGTAATGGTATCGGTAGGAATGTTGGTTTGGGT
>CAZLND010000179.1:0-5792 GCA_964560635.1 uncultured bacterium
CGGGTCTTAAACTTTCCTTCTTAGGGTTCCTTGGCCTTGCTCTCTTGATCTTCATGGGTTTCCTGACCAGTTCAATGTTCGGTTCTTTTCAGGATTTCAACGCCTGTGTCCAGGCTGATTACTGGCTTTTCCTTTCCCTTCTGCTTTTTGGAACCCTTTCTCTGTTCCCTATGAAAAGCGTTAAATAAGCGGCTTTTGGGGTTTCCGTTAGTTTGTTCTCCTTGACTCTTTTCCTTAAATTTTTCGATGTTTTCACTATTTGGTTCATGGCGGTTGAGAACGAACATCTCAACATGGTCTTTCCTCAGTTTTTACGGATCCAGTCCCTGGAAATTTCTATCGTTCCTTTGGTTTGTCTTCTCTTGGTGGTCGTCCTGGCTTTGGGGATTTCTGGGCTCTTCTCCAAACTGACCGGGTTCGAGTGGTCGGAGTTTCCCCTTTACGCCGCGAGCGGCGCTGTTTTTCTTTTGGGTATCGTTCCTTTCGTCCTGCCCTTGCAAGCTCGGTGGCCCAGGGTTTTAGGTGTCTTGACGGTCACGCTTTTGGCTCTCGCGGCTTTTGTTCGGTTCGCTTGGATGGCCTGGTCAGCGGTTTCCAAACCGATCCTGCCCGCATTGCTTGCCCTCTGGTCCTTCGCGCTTTTGGGATTCATCTTGTTGCGGTTCGCGCCCATCCTTCTTTCGGGGCCCAACCAGCTTCCAACATTGGAAGCGGCCTTTGCCTTAACATTACTGGTGGCTATCGGCGCGGCTTGGTTGGCTTGGCTATCCAGCTGGGGACGGGCTTTACTGGCTTTCTTGGCCTTCTGGACCTTCTTCGCTTCGGCAAACCATGGCGGACAACAGTATGTGGGCTATGGGGAGTGCATGATCATTGGCCGGTGGTGCGCGGCCCTTTTTTCCACGGTCACGATCCTTGCCATCTATCTTTTCGTGAAGAACGCTTATCAGAAAACCGGGATGGCTCTTTTGGCGGCCTCCGCTTTCGCTTTCGCGGTGGTCAGTATTGAACAGGCCCACTATTGCATCACGGAGTCTTTCATCACATTGATGTGCGTGGTGACGGCTATCGCGGCTCATGGGATCGTTCGCGAAAAAGGAAGTTGGAAGAGCTACCTTTTGGCCGGCACGGCCTTTGGGTTATCCATGGCGGCGAAAACCAGCTCGCTTTTTTACGTGATCATCATCCTGGTAGGCCAACTTTCACTTCTTTCGCAGAAAAACGCGAAAGAATGGGAAAAGGAAGATAGGAAGAATCCCAAAGGAGAATGGCTTTATTCAACGCTGACCACACTTTTTCTTTTAGCGGTCTTGGCGGCTTTTCATGTGGTGGGAAATAAAATCCAAGGGGTGCTTCAAGATCTTTTCTTCTGGGTGCATTCGCCCGGGGAAACCCTCGTGGCCGGACTGATCGCGGTGGTCCTGGGCCTGGGGTTATTGGCCCTCTTCGGCTGGGTGGTCATGAAGATCGTTGATTCTCGGCTGGACGATCTGGCCAAGTTAGGTTCACTTGGGGTCCTTTCGGTTTATTTTCTTTTCACGGTCTACGATAATTTCCGTGTCTTGTTGTCGATCTTTTCCCATGATCAAAGCCTCGCAACCAATTTATGGTTATGTTTAAAGCTGCCACTGACCGGAGCGGGGATCCTTTTGGCCGGATGGGGCGCGACCGAATTCCGGGTCATAAGGGCCCAGATGCCCTATTGGATCAAGCTTTCCGCCACGGGGGGAGTTGGAGTCTTGCTCTTCTGCCTTTTCTCGCCCTGGTCCCTTTTGGATTATGCGGGGTTCATGTCCTCTCAAAATTATGAGTGGCACGTTGTTTCCATCGCCGACGCCTGTTATGTGCTGCAATTCAAGGATAGTCTTCGCTACATTTATCAACTTCAAAACCTGATGAGTGTGGAGCTTTGGTGGCCACTGGGCATAACGGCGGTCTTGGGGATGGTTTGGGTGTTGGGGCGCTTTGTGGCCCAATTGGCGCGGCCCGCGAAAGCCGGGACCTTGTTGCCGACGCCATTCGCCGCGGGATGGGGGTTCAAGTTCTCCTTAGCTGACCTTCTTTTGGTGGGTTGGTTCATCGCTTATTTCGGTTTCATTGGGGCTTGGAACACGAAGTTCATTCGATATATGGTGCCGCTTGTCCCGGCCTTCTGCATCTTTGGAGCCCGGTTCCTTACGGATGTTCTTGAGTGGGCCAAAAGGCGTTTTTCCTTCGAGCGTTTGCTGAAGCCGGCCGTCCTGGCCCTGGTGTTGGGTCCCAGCCTCTTTTATTCCATGGCTTATATGCACATCTACCGAGTTCCCCATACCTGGATCGAATCGTCGGTCTGGATCTTCAAACATATCCCTCAAGGGTCCAAGATCGCCACGGAAGCCTGGGATGACGGGTTGCCGACGGGTGTGGACCATCAGATGGATCCCCGGGTCGAAGGGACGATGGGTCCTCAAAATTACCAGCATGTGGACTGCACTCCTTATGAGATGCATGGTTTTCCGACCGACGATTCGCCCATCAAAAAGAATTATTATGTTAATTTCATCTCCCAACCTGAATACATCAGCTTGGCCTCGAAGAAGCTTTGGTACACCCTGACCGATTCCACCCCGGAGTTCCGTCCTAACGGGTTCAGCGCCTATCCGGTGACTTCTCGATATTATCGTTGTCTTTGGTCGGGGCTCTTGGGTTTCAAAATGGTGGCGGAATTCCACAGCTTTCCAACCTTGTTCGGGTGGGAACATCCGGATGATATGGCCGAAGAATCTTTCTCCGTTTATGACCACCCTCGGGTTTATCTGTTCAAGAGGTTCGAGACGGTCGCTCCCGAACGGGTCCTTAAGCTCCTGGAGTCGGATGATTACGTTAAAGGCATCGACCGGGACCGGATGCGGACCATCATTCCTGAGAATGTGGACGCCTTCATCGCTGAACGGCATAAGTACCTGGAAGACCATGGGCTCTTGAAACGGTTGGACGAGGAAGCTCCGGTGACGGTAGCCTCCGCCGTCCAGACCCTCCCGCCGGGAACGACACCGGCAAGCCTATCCCCCAAACCCGTTTTGGCGGCTCCGACACCGGCCCGGCGTAAAGGTCATTCGGCCCCCGCGGTAGCCGAGACACCCGTTCCAACGCCGGAATTGAAAGTCGAGGCGCCTCTCACGGTGCCTAAGTTGCCTGATGCCAAAACCCTAGCAGTCCTCAAGTCTTACGCTGAACATCCGGTCGTTGAAACTGATATTTCTCATCCGGCGGCAAAGCCCGAGGAATCCTTTTTTTACCAGATCAGGGCTTGGTTGAGTTGGGTGGTCTTCTTGATCCTATTGGGCTGGATAGCCTTGCCCTTGGCTTTGCGTGTCTTTGCGCCTTTTCCCTCGGGCGCCTATTCACTCAGCAAGATCCTTGGCTTTTTTGTTTTCGCATGGCTTGTTTGGTTCTCGGGGAACATTCATTTCGGCAGCTTTTATCCTTTTCGATTCACGATAGGCATTTGTTGGTTTTGGGGCCTCGTCCTAGCCTCCATAAGCGCTTTTTGGTTTTGGAAGAATCAAACTCCCTTTAAGGCAACGTGGAAAAAATGGGGAAGGGTTTGGATGATCCAAGAGGGTGCATTCCTCGCGGCCTTCACCGCTTTCACCCTGGCAAAGATATTCATGCCCCATATCCACGACCCGGTGGGGGAGGGCTACAACGGGGGCGGGGAAGCCGGGATGGACTATGGCTTTCTGGCTTCGGTCGTTCGCGGCGAAACTTTCCCTCCTCAAAACATGTGGATGGCCGGATTGCCCATCGGCTATTCCTTTTATTATGGCCACTTAATGATGGGGGTACTGACCAAAACCTTGGGGCTGGTGCCAGCGGTCACTTACAACCTGGGGCTCATCACCCTTTTCGCGACGATCTTCTCCGGAGCTTTTGGTTTGGCTTTCGCCTTGTCGGGCAGGCTTTCGAGTGGGTGGATCGCGGGGGGCTTGTGCGCGGTGGCGGGAAACCCTGATTCGATCAAACAATATTTGGATGTGATCAAACAATGCGTGAGCTCGAGGAATTTGAGCGCTCTCTTTAACCATACGTATGATTTTTGGGGTCCGACCCGCATCATCCCTAACTCCATCAATGAGTTCCCTTATTTCAGCGTACTTTATGGCGATATGCACGCTCACACCTTGGCCCAGCCCTTCGCCATTCTTCTGATAGCTATCATCGCCTCTATCTATATGGCGACAGCGCCCAGGGTTTTTGGTTTGAAGAAGGACGGACTTTCTCTTTTCGCGGCTGGGTTGTTGCTGGGTGGTGTGGCCTTTTTGAATACTTGGGAAGTTCCGACATGGTTGATCCTGTTGGGCATCGCTTTGGCTGTCCGGGCCCTGGCGGGATTGAATTTGAAGTTGTTACAAAAGGGACTTGGGCTCTCCTTTGGTGTTCTCGTCTTGTCCTTGACCCTTTTGGGCTGGTGGGCGGTGATCAGGCCGGGCGGGGATCCCAATGGTCTGGGAGGCGCCACCCCTTGGTTGGTCATTGCTGGAGGTTTAGGTTTTGTTACGGCCGTGGGTTGGCTCTTCCGACAGAAGTCAACTGCGGGTTTCGCCCAACAATTGGTTAAGATCGCGTTGGGTCTTCTGGGTGTCTTGGTCGCGGCTGGAATCCTCTGGTCTCCGTTCTTGCTCCATTTCAAGCCTCAACAAAACACCGTTCTGTGGGTCCTGCCTTCCATCCGTACGGCCGTGAAAGACTATTTCAGTATTTATGGATTTTTCCTCGGAGCGATCCTCTTGAGCTTTTTGGCGGTCTATTCCGCGGGGATCTGGAAATGGATCGAAAAACCCAAAAAAGAAAAAGGTGGGCTGGACGCCTTTTTGGAGAAGATCGTCGTTGTTTTCGAAGGTTTGATTTTGCCGAAAGGACCGGTCCAAGGGATGATGGCCTTGGGTCTGGCTTCCTTGGTCGTACTTTGGGGCGCCTCCTGGGCGCATTGGGCCGAAACTCCGGACGCCCTTATGGGTCCCCTGGGCTCCATGCTCCATTGGGACGCTTTAAGCCATCTTTCAACCTCGCGGGTCTTCGCCACCTTTGCGGCGGGTCTTTTCCTTGCGGCGGTCTATTTCAAGGATATCTGGATATTGTGGGCCATCGAAGGGGTACTAGTGCTTTCCTGGGTGGGTACCATCTCTCTTCGTGGCATCCATTTTTCCCAAGACGCACCTTTGTCCCTCGACCTGGGTTTCTTCTCGATCCTTTGGCTCCTAGGTTTTTTATACCTGGGGCTTGCCGTCAAGATCCACAAGGATCGGGCGCTGTCCTTCGCGTATCTGCTGGTTTCCTTTTTCTTCCTCCTTACGGCAGCCTTGGAGATATTCGTCATGAGCGAGTATTTCGGTTTTGGGGAAGGTATGCGGAACAACTCCATGTTCAAGTACGGGATCAACGCTTGGGAAGTTGCTTCCATCGCCACCGGGGTTTTCCTCCCGCGGGTCGTGGAATTCGCAAAAGACAGCTTTAAAAAAGTGAAAAAAGAAGCCTTTGTGCCGAGGTGGTCCCTTATCGGGGTCTCGGGTCTATTCCTTTTTGTCCCGATGAAGGCTTTTTTGGATATTTTCTTTCCAGATATGTCGATCAAGTTCATTTGTTGGACGGATATCATTTCCATTCTTTTGGTTTTGGCCCTGTGTTTCGCTTTGAATTGGCTTGATGACATGGTCAGCCAAATCATTGTGGGCGGAGTGGGGTTCGTGTTGGTCCTCTTTTTGATGAGCCCGCTTTTCCCCCCGACCGGCTATGGCACGGCAATATTCGTT
>CAZLND010000180.1:0-5740 GCA_964560635.1 uncultured bacterium
CCTTTACTTCGACCGCCACCCAGCACGGCGGCCAGGAAACCACCCTGTTCAGCATGATCACCAACCTGCTGCACTTCGGCATGGTGGTGGTCGGCATGAACTATGGCTATGGCGGCCAGACCCGTCTGGATGAGATCATCCAATGGACCCCCTACCTCAAGGTCAACTAAGAGGGGCTTCTACCGAGCCTTACGGTACGAACCATTCAGGTCGTTCCACCGAATGACCAACAGCTCCAGAAAAGTCCGAAGAGTGTCCCGCACCGGGTTCAATTTGGAACCAGGTACATCCCTCCACTGGACCGATATTTCCTCGATGGAGAACCCCATTTTCTTGGCAATGAACAAGAGCTCGAAATCGAACCCGAAGCGTTCGATGGTCTGAAGGGGAAAGATGACTCGGGCCGCCTCATGGGTGAAGGCTTTGAACCCGCATTGGGTGTCCTTTACTCCCGATACCACCAGGACCTGGATGAGGCGGTTCCCGATCCGACCGATGGCTTCCCGGTAAAAGGGCTGATGCACTTTCACTTGACTACGGTCCACGGCCCGACTCCCGATGACCACCTCCCGGCCCTTGGCCAGGGCTGGCTTGAGCTTGTCGTATTCCGAAAGGGGCGTGGCGTTATCCGCGTCCATGAAAAGAACCACCTTACCCTTGGCGGCCATGGCGCCCGTTTTGACGGCCGCGCCCTTTCCTTTGTTGACCTCATGCTTGAGGATGGTCAGGGATTGACGGCCGGTCAGCTTGCGTTTGTATTTTCCCACCACTTCCAGGGTCCCATCCCGCGAGCCGTCATCGACCACCAATACCTCGGCCGAGATCCTCTTTGCCTTCAAATAAGAAACCGCGCCTTCCAAGGCCTTTCCGACCCGGGCTTCTTCGTTATAGACGGGGATGACAACCGAGAGTTCAGGTTGCTTCACTTTTGAATTCCTTGGTCAAATATTCCTTCAGCGCTTCCATCCAGGGCCGGGGACCATGGCCCACGGCTTGGCTGGCCTTTGACAGGTCCAACCGCGAGTTGGCGGGGCGCCGAGCTGGCCGGAAAACATTTTCACTGGAAACAGGCGCGATCTCGCAGGAAGACAGTCCCAATTGCTCCTGGATCTCCTGGGCAAATCCGTACCAGGAAGTGTATCCCTCATTACAAAAATGATAAGTTCCAAAGGGAACCTTTTTTTCGAGCAGTTCCTGTGTAAAAAGGGCGAGGTCCTGGGTATAAGTGGGTCCTCCCACTTGGTCCTTCACCACCTCGATCTTGGGCTTGGTCTTGAGCAATCCGGCGATGGTGTCCACGAAGTTGTGCCCGTGAGGACCGAAGACCCAGGAAGTGCGGATCAGGTAAAAGGCCGGACCCTCCGCTTGGATCAATTTCTCTCCCTGCCACTTGGTCTTTCCATAGACATTCAGGGGAGCCGCGCTATCCGTTTCCTCATAAGGCCCATCCTTTTGTCCGTCAAAGACGTAGTCGGTGGAAAAATGGACCAAGGTACGTTTGGCCCGATGGCAGAATTTGGCCAGCCAACCAGGGGAGGTGCCATTGACGTTCAGGGCCATGGAGAATTTCGCCGGTTCCTCGCAAGCATCCACCCGGGTGAATCCCGCGCAATTGACCAGCGCCTCGAAATTTTGATCCTTGAAGAACTTCTCCAGGGTGTGAGGGCGGTTCAGGTCGGCCTCTTCATGGGAAGGCGTGAGAAGTTCGTGGCCCTTGGCCTTGAGGACCTCGGCCATTTTGGAACCTAGCATCCCGGATGAACCCAATAAGGCGATCTTCAAGGTTTTCTCCTAAGGAACCACAGGTTAGAAGTTGGCGACTTCCCCGCGACCCATTCCATGGTAAATGAAACCGCGTTCGGCCATTTCCTGGGGGTCATACATGTTTCGGCCGTCCACCACGATCGGTTGTTTCACCAGGGTCTTCAGTTTCTGGAAATCGACCTGTTGGAACTCGTTCCAATCGGTGAGCACCAGGACCGCGTCGGTCCCTTGGGCGGCCTCATAGGGATTGCGGAAGAACTTGACGCCCTTGAAGAGGGCCTTGGCCTTCCCCATCGAGACGGGGTCATAGGCGCGCAGTTTCGCCCCTTTTGCCACCAGGGCCGGAAGGATGGTCAGGGAAGGCGCTTCCCGAAGGTCGTCCGTATTGGGCTTGAAGGAAAGTCCCCAGATCGCCAAGGTCTTGCCCTTCAAGGGGCCCAAAGCCTGACGAACCTTGTTCAGGAAAAGCTGGCGCTGATAACGGTTGATGGCCAAGACCTCGGGCAGGATGCGGAAAGAATAACCACTCTCTTTTCCGATCTGGTTCAGGGCCGCTACATCCTTGGGGAAACAGCTCCCGCCGAAACCCAGTCCCGAATTGAAGAACTGGCTTCCGATACGCGAGTCGTAGCTCATGCCCCGGGTGACCTGCAGGATGTCCGCCCCCACCTTATCGCAGAGGTTGGCGATCTCGTTGATATAGGAGATCTTCATGGCCAGGAAGGCGTTGGAGGCGTACTTGATCATCTCCGCGCTCTTCAGGTCCGTGATGAGGATGGGACTGTGCAAGGGCTTGTAGATCTCGGCCACCTTTTGGGCCGCTGTGCGGCGGGTGGCGCCAATGACGATACGCTCGGGTTTCAACAGGTCCACCACCGCGGAACCTTCCCGCAGGAACTCGGGATTGGAGACCACGTCGAAAGAAACATCCTTGGGGCCGTGCTTGATGATGATCTGAGTGACGATGTCGCCCATGCCGATGGGCACCGTGCTCTTGTTGATGATGATCTTGTAGCGGTTGATGGACTTGGCGATCCCGAGGGCCACGGCCTTGACGTTGGAGATGTCCGCCTCCCCATCCTTGCCGGGAGGGGTGCTGACCGCGATAAAGATCAAGTCGGAGGATTGGACCGCCTTGGCCAAGTCAGTGGTAAAAAGAAGGCGGCTTCCGCGATTCCGCTTGATGATCTCCTCGAGGCCCGGCTCAAAGATGGGCACATGGCCCTTTTTGAGGGCCTGGATCTTTTTGCGGTCCACATCCACGCAGGTCACGATGTTCCCCAGGTCCGCGAAACAAGAACCCGTCACCAGCCCTACATAACCCGTCCCGACCACCGCGATCCTCATTCCAGCTCCTTGGACCCTGTTCGCAGGGATAAAAGTACCAAAAACTCAAAAACCGGGACGGCTTCCGCCCCGGTTTTCAGGAACACCCTATGGAATGGCTGACCTTAATTCGTCAGGCACTTTTCCGTTTCTTTATCGAAAATGTGAGCCTTCTGCATGTTGAAGACCAGTTCGATGTCCTGATTGATCTCGATCTGATCATGGCTGTCCACCCGGGCGATGAAGGGGCTCTTGCCCGTGGTCAGATAGAGATAAGCTTCCGCGCCCAAGGGCTCGATGATCTCCACCGTCGCGCTGATGGTGTTGTCCGGACCCGCGTTGGCGGCGTCCATCTTGTCGTGGATGTCCTCGGGACGGATGCCCAGGATGACTTCCTTGCCCACGTGGCCTTCCACCTGGCTGGTGAAACTATCCGGCAGCTTGATCTCGAAATTCTCTTCATTGAAGTAGATCCCGGTCCGTTTCTTGTTCAAGGAACCTTCCATGAAATTCATGGCGGGCGTCCCGATGAATCCGGCGACGAACTTGTTGACGGGCTTTTCGTAGAGGGTGATGGGATCGGCGATCTGTTGGACATAGCCGTCCTTCATCACCGCGATGCGGTCGCCCATGGTCATGGCTTCCAACTGATCGTGCGTCACATAGATCATCGTGGCTTGTAGACGGGTATGGAGCTTGGAGATCTCGGCGCGCATTTGCACGCGCAGTTTGGCGTCCAAGTTGGACAAGGGCTCATCGAAGAGGAACACCTTGGGCTTGCGCACGATGGCGCGGCCCACGGCCACGCGCTGGCGCTGACCGCCGGAGAGTTCTTTGGGGCGACGGTTCAACAATTCCTGGATGCCCAGGATGTTAGCGGCCTCGTAAACACGTTGCTTGATCTCTTCTTTAGGGTACTTACGGAGCTTCAACCCGAAAGCCATGTTATCGAACACGGTCATGTGGGGGTATAAAGCGTAGTTCTGGAAGACCATGGCGATGTCCCGGTCCTTGGGAGGTACGTCATTGACCAGGGTGTCGTCGATGCGGATCTCGCCGCCGGAAAGCTCTTCCAACCCGGCCACCATGCGAAGGGTGGTGGATTTCCCGCAGCCCGAGGGGCCGACCAGGATCAAGAATTCTTTATCCGCGATCTCGATGTTGACGTTATTGACCGCCACCACATTGTTCGCGTAAACCTTGTTGACGTTCTTCAATACCACTTTCGCCATTGAAATGCCTCCATGACCAGGGACCGAGGACGCCTCGAAATTGCACGGGAACGTCCCAGAACCAAATTCACCGCCGGCCCTTTTTTCCGCCGATAGGTGACCAAAAGCACGGTTATTTAAACATCGTTGCCGGGGGCTGTCAACGTACATGAGGCCAATTTATTGGGGTTTTATGGCTCCAATGAGCCAGGACGTTTTATAATCCAAGCCATGCCAAGTCCCCTTCCCTATTCCCGTCCACTTTTTTGGATCCTCATCGTTTTTGCCGCGACCGCTGTCGCTTCCGTCGCCCTTCAAAATTTGGTTTGGGTGGCCGTCCTGCTGTTCTTTTTCGCCCATTGGAAGAGCGGGCAAAAGGTCGATTGGCCCAGGGGACTTTTCCCCGTCGCCACTCTTCTTTTCCTCATCACTTTTTTCATCGGCGCGATTTTAGGCGCCGATCCCGCCAACAGTTTTCATACCGTCCATAAATACCTTGCCCTGCTCATGATCTTTCCCCTGGGGGCAATGGCCTTGACTTCGGACCAGGTCCGAAAGCTCTTGCTGGCTTTCCTTTATGGCGCGGCCTTTTGCGCCCTGGCGGGGATCGGGAAACACTTCATTCTCCATCAGGACCGCATCGATTCTTTTTCAGGGGACAAGATGGTCTTCGGAGGGATGTTGATGGTGAGCCTTCTTTTTCTTTTGTATTTCCTCTCCAAGTCGCCGAAAGACCCCTGGCTCTGGACTTCAACGGTCTTGGTAGGAACAGCCCTTCTCTTCACCCAAACCCGAGGAGCCTGGATCGGTTTCCTGCCGGGGCTGGTCCTCCTCTTGTGGAAATTCGGCCGCAAATGGCTCCTCATAGGCCTTCTTTTGATGGCGGGTTCCTTCTTCATCCTCCCTGCCTCACTCCAAGAGCGGGTCAAGAGCGTCACCGAACTCAACCTCACCTACGACGGGCCGCCTGGAGTGATGACCATCATCAATTCCAGCCAAACCCGGGTCCTCATTTGGGTCTCGGGGCTCAAGATGATCCAAGCCCATCCTTGGGGTGTCGGACAGGGGAACGTCGAGAAAGAGTTCCCGAAATATCGGCTCTATACTCTCAGCGGCGTCGAGAACACCGTTCCGCATTTGCATGATAATTTCCTTCAGATATTGGCACAGAATGGCTGGTTGGGATTGGCGGTTTACTTGCTCTGGATCTTCAGTTATTACCGGACCGCGGTTCTATGGAAAGGGGCGGACCTTGGGATGCGGGGATTGAATTGGGCCTTCTTGTCCGCCTTCACGGCGGTCCTAGTCTGGGGCCTGACCGAATACACCTTCAGTCATCAGTTCATGAATATCCAGTTCTTCCTTTTGGGGCTACAGTTGAATTTGTGGAAGAATAACGCGGGATTTCAGTCCATGAACCGGTAACGTATCAGGGTAGC
>CAZLND010000181.1:0-5729 GCA_964560635.1 uncultured bacterium
ACTGTTTCCCTGGATGGCCCCCAGGGTCAAGCCTACCAGCCAGAAGAGGAACCCCAACCCGATGTAAAAGACCGTCAGGCGGTCCAAGACTTCCAAAGCCGGTAACCGGTAACTCCAGCTCTTGATGCGATGCTGTTTAAGCTGGCCTTCTTGGATCCAAAAGGCCACCCCCACCCCGAAACCCAGCGTGAAGAGGGAGAAACCTAGGAAAGTCAGGATGATGTGGATGGCGATACCGTTAGCCATGAGGTGGTTTTCCATAGGGGGCGCTTGGAAGGTCCCTAGGAATGAGAAAAGAGAAAGAAGAAAAATGAAAGGAGAGAAAAGGGACGTCAGGACCGGAACTGACGCTTTGACCTGGCCGATGACAAGGGCCAACGCCAAGGAACAGGAGAAGACCCCCAAGATGCCCGAAAGGGTGGTCAAAGGCGCGGACCCATCGGTCACCCACTTGGCGATCAGGGTGAGGGCTTGGACCGCCAACCCCGCTTTCACCCATCGAATGGCTTTCCCATCAAAAGCCTCGTCGAGACTTTGGTAATAACGGAACGAATACCAACCACCCAGCGCGTAAAAAAGCGCCGTGGCCCCGAAAAGTAGGTTGAACCAAGTCATCTTGTTCCCTTCCCGAAGTTATGCCTGCAGGACTGCCAATGTACAACCCGGAAGCGCCGGGCACAACTGACCGTCATCATATAAAAAGGCCCAGAAACAAAAAAACCCCCTGCCTCGCGGCCGGGGGTCATTGAAAACGCGGATTAAAAGAGGGACGAAGCCGCGGACTGGGCCAGTTCCATGATGGGAGTAGGCCAGAACCCCAGGGTCACGGTCAGGACCACCGAGAGGACCAGGACGGCTTTTTCGGCCAAGGTGATCGGGATGGGAGAACTGTCCTTGGGTTCCACCGCCAGGGCCTGCTTGGCAACTTGGAGATAATAGAAAAGGGAGACCACGCTGAAGGTCATACCCACCAAGGCCAGCCAAGTGTAACCCTGAGAGATGGCGGCCCCGAAGAGGTACCACTTCCCCGCAAAACCGGCGAAGGGCGGCACACCCGCAAGTGACAACAGACAGACCAAGAGAACGACCCCAATGAGCGGGGACCTTTTCCACATTCCGGCAAAATCCTCGATCTGCTCACTGCCGGTCTTGGAGGCCACGATCACAATGGCGAGGAAGGCTCCCATGTTGGCGACCATGTAAACGAACAAGTAGAACAAGACAGCCGTCAGGCCCATCTGGCCCCCCGCCAGGAAACCGGTGGTGATGTAACCGGCCTGGGCGATGGAGGAATAACCCATCAGGCGTTTGATGTTCTTTTGGGGGATGGCTTCCAAGTTACCCAGGATGATGCTGATAGCGGCCAAGACCGCGAAGAGACCCACCCAAGTGAAATGGAGCGCGGGAGCGTCCAAACCCACCCAAAAAAGCCGGACGAAGGCCGCGAAACCCGCGGTCTTCGAGGCCACTGAAAGATAAGCGGTCACGGGGGTCGGGGCTCCCTCATAAACGTCAGGAGTCCACATGTGGAAGGGCGCCAAGGAGATCTTGAAGGCTAGTCCCGCGATGACAAAAATGACCGCCAGGACCGCCAAGGAGAATGCGGGTTGGATGGTCAGGGCCTTGCCCATGTCGGCGATAACAGTGGTCCCGGTGAGCCCATAGAGATAAGAGAAGCCGAACAAAAGCAGGGCCGAGGAGAAGGCGCCCAAGAGCAGGTACTTCATGCCTGCCTCGTTACTGCCTTTATCCTTCTTCATGAAGGAAGCCAGGATATAGCTGCTGATCGTAAGGGTTTCCAAGGAGATATAAAGGGTGATGATCTCTTGGGCGGAAGCCAGCGCCGAGGCGCCGCAAGCCGAGAACAACAGGATGGCCAGGAACTCGGCGGGATAAGTGGTCGGATGGGCTTTCAAGTACCGGAAGGTCATCAAGAGGGTCACCAAGGTAGCCAAGAGGATGACCATTTTGAAAAAGACGGCCAAGCCGTCGGTCTTGAGGAAGCCCGCGAAAGCCGTGGGCGCGCCGCCGCCCATACAGCTCCCACCGCAACCATTCAGGCAACCCACCGAAAAGATGGCCCCCAAGGTCCCCAACACAGCGATCCAATTGAGGATGCTCCGGGAAGATTCTTTCTTGAGCAAGAGTTCAACGATGAGAATGAGCATGGCGGTACCCGCCAGCCAAATTTCGGGTAAGAAAGCTTGGACTTGGATCACTGGAAGCCTCCGATTTGAGCGATCAAGGGCGCGATGGTCGCGTTGGACATGTCGACGAAGGGCTTGGGATAAAGCCCCACGGCCAGGGACACCACCAACAGGAAGGCGATCGGCAGGATCTCCACGAAGCTGCCATCCTTGACCTCGTCCTTATAGTGCGGGTCTTTCAAGGGCCCGAAGAAGACCATCTGGACCAGCCTTAAGTAATAGATAGCGGTCAACACGATGGCCAAAATGGCGATAGGAAAGAGCACTTGGAAAATGGAGAACCCGCCGTGGAAACCACTGCGATAGGCGCCCACAAAGATAAGGAACTCTCCCACGAACCCGCTGAGTCCCGGCAAGCCCACGTTGGCCATGGCCGCGCAAACGAACAGGCCACCCAGGATGGGCATGACCGCCGAAAGACCGCCCAGCTTGATGAGTTCCCGTGTGTGAGCCTTGCCATAGACTATGCCCACCAGGGCGAAGGTCATGGCCGCCACGATACCGTGGGAAAGGGTCTGGATGATGGCCCCATTCAACCCGCTTACCTGTAACGTGCAGATACCGAAGAGGATGGCCCCGCAATGGGAGACCGAAGAATAAGCGATGACGTATTTAAAGTCCTTTTGCTTGAGGGCCACGATGGCGGCGTAAAGCATGTTGATGAGGGTCAGGAAAACCAACAGGGGCAGCCAGAACTTGGCGCCGAAGGGCAAGGCCGGAAGGGCCACCCGGATGATGCTATAGCCCCCTAAGCTCTTGAGAACGCCCGCGTGTAGCATGGAAGCGGCGGTGGGGGCGGAGCCGTATCCATCCGGCGACCAAGTGTGGAACGGAAAGACGGCCGCGATGACACCGAAACCCAGGAACAACAGGGGAAACCAGGTTTTCTGGAAGTCAGGATTGAACCCGGTCTTGGACAGGTCGCCCAACACCCGGATGTCGAAAGTATGGATGTTGGAATTGAAGTACATGGCGATGAACCCCACCAGCATGAAGGCCGACCCGGCCAAGAGCATCAGGGTCAACTTCATGGCGGCGTATTCCTTTCGACCCGAGCCCCAAATGCCCACTAAGAGGTACATGGGAAGCACGGCGAATTCGTAGAAAAGGAAAAAGAAGAACAGGTCCAGGCTTTCATAGGCCCCGGCCACCCCTCCCACCAAGAGGGAGAAATAAACGAAATATTCTTTCCGGCGAAGGGAGATATTCCAGGAAATGAGAGCTCCCGCGAAATAAACACAGGCTACCAGGAACACCATCAAGGTGCTCATGCCGTCCACACCCAGGATATAGTTGATGCCGAAATTCTTTAGCCAAGGCACCTCTTCCACCAATTGGAACCCCGGCGTGGCGTTCGTTTGCTGGATGGCTTGGAAAATGAAGAAGATCTTCACCCCGATACCCAGTTCCATCGAGGCGAAGAAAAGGCTGATCCAGCGGGAATATTTCTCGGAGGCGCCGATGACGAGGATGGCCGCGATGAGCGGCACAACGATGAAGCAGCTCAAGGGCGGCAGGAGATTGGCCCCCTGCGCGGGCGAATGAAAAAAGACGAAAGCGGCCGCGAACGGGATCAGGATGGTGGCTAACAGGGATAGCATTCTTTATTTCTCCTCTTTCAAGGGCTAGGGTTCAACGGCTCACAAAGAAATAGATGACCGCCACGGCGCCAAAGATGACCAGGGCGTAATTTTGGACGTAACCGGTCTGGGTCAGGGCGAATAGTTTCCCGAACTTGCGGGTCACCCATCCCGTCCCGTCCACAAAGCCGTCGTCCACCACGTTGTCATCGAACCAGGTCAGGATGGTCGCCAAACCGAATAGGAACTTCTTGACCAACCATCCGTAGAACTCGTCAATGTAGTACTTGTTCTTCAAAAGCAAATAGATGGGGCGGAACTGGGTGGCCACTTTGTCAGCCGAAAAGATCTTGAAATAATAAAAGCAAGCGGACAAGAGGATGCCGGCAATGGCAACGGCCAAGGACCCGAAGGCCATGGGCCAGTTGAAAGCCTCTTCTTGGTATTCCCCGTAATGCAGGAACTTGCTGAACCCGTCGAAGCCGGGGTAATTGAGCCAGCCCACGCAGACCGAAAGCACCGCCAGGATCATCAAGGGCCCGGTCATGGTCAGGGGTGATTCGTGAGCGTGGTCATGGGCGTGATGGTCGCGGGGTTCTCCCGTGAAGACCACGAAGAAGAGGCGGAACATGTAGAAGGCCGTAAGGAAAGCCGTGAAGACCGCCGCCCCGTAAAGGACCATATGGCCTGGAATCGTGCTGTTATAGACCGCGTCCAAGATGGCGTCCTTGGACCAAAAACCCGCCAATGGATAGATACCGGCAATGGCCAGAGTGGCGATGGCGAAAGTGATGGTGGTGATCCGCATTTTTTTCCACAAGCCACCCATCTTCCAAATGTCCTGGTTATGCAGACCGTGGATGACACTGCCGGCGCCTAGGAAAAGGAGGGCCTTGAAGCAGGCGTGGGTGGTCAGATGGAACATGCCCGAGGTGTAACCACCCACCCCCAAGGAGAGGATCATGTAGCCTAATTGGGAAAGGGTCGAATAGGCCAGGATCCGTTTGATGTCATCTTGGGCCAAGGCAATGGTGGCCGCGAAGAGGGCGGTGAAGCCGCCCACGTAAGCCACGACCGTCATTGAAAGGGGATCGGCTTTGAACAGCATGAAGGTCCGGGCCACCATGAAGACGCCGGCGGCCACCATCGTGGCGGCGTGGATGAGGGCGGAAACGGGTGTGGGGCCTTCCATGGCGTCCGGCAGCCAGACATGCAGGGGGAACTGGGCGCTCTTCCCTACCGCGCCACAGAAGAGAAGCAAAGCGATACCGGCGATGAAACCCGTTTCGGTCGGGTGGTCGGTCACATGGGCGGCGACCAGCTTTTGGACCTCCAGAAAATCGAAAGTTTGGAAATACATGCCGATGGTGATGACCCCCATTAGGAAACCCATGTCCCCGATGCGGTTCACGACGAAAGCCTTTTTGCAGGCGTCGGCAGCCTCAGGCTTGAAGAACCAGAACCCGATCAAAAGGTAGGAACAAAGACCCACCAATTCCCAACCCACAAAAATCTGAAGATAGTTGTTGGAGACCACCAAAAGGAGCATGGAGGAGGTGAAAAGGGAGAGATAGGAATAATAAGTAGAGACCCTTTCGTCCTCGTGCATGTAACCCCAGGAATAGATCTGGACCAAAAGGGAGATGAAGGTGACCACCAGGAGCATGTTGACACACAAGGGATCGATGAGCACTCCCGCATTGGCCGTCCAGGGCTGGATCTGCAACCAGGTATAAGTGATGGAGATGACACGGTCCCCGGGGGCGCGTGCCAAAATTTCTTGGAGGATCCCGACCGAAAGCCCCAAGCAGACCGCCATCGTGGCGATGGAAACCAAGGCCGAGAGGACGCGGAACCGCTTGATGAAAAGGGCGATGACGACGAAGGACAAGGCCGGAAGCAACGGGATCAACCAGGAAATTTGGATCATTCCCAACCCTCT
>CAZLND010000182.1:0-5723 GCA_964560635.1 uncultured bacterium
GTGGGAGTGTTAGTCGGTGTATTCGTAGCCGAATTGGTAGGCGTGGCAGTAGCCGTTTTGGTTAATGTTGGAGTCGGGGTGTTGGTGGGCGTATTCGTCGGCGTGTTTGTAGCTGAAGGTGTGTTGGTAGCCGTATTCGTGGGTGTGTTAGTCCAAGTTATAGTCGGTGTATTAGTAGCCGAATTGGTAGGTGTGATAGTAGCCGTTTTGGTGGGCGTCGGAGTCGGGGTTTTGGTGGGCGTGATCGTAAAGGTCTTTGTCGGGGTCCGGGTGGGAGTGACGGTTGGGGGACAACTGGTATTAAAGGATGTGGTCGCCCAAAAATCCGTCCCACAATTTCCAGAAGCTCCTGTCCCCACGCTTCCGCAGTTCATTTGGATGCCCGCTAAAATAAATCCCGAGGGCGCGCCGGTCGGAACCAGGGCGTTCCAAACAAAAGTTCCCGAAGCCGCATTGCTAATAACAGTCGGACCTGAAACATCCTTCCCACTGCAAGTTTCACCCGTGACAAAAACGTCGCTACAGGAGGGGGTGGTGCTAGTGCCAAACCCAAGAACGGTATCCAAACTTGTACTGGACGAGGTATTCCCGCTCCATGTGATCGTAACCGCGATGGCCGTTCCGGCGGGTCCGCAATTCGGACTGACTCCCGAAATGGAAACTGAAAATAGGGCATGAGCCGGGTTCGCCGTCATCAACCCTGTTATCAGGACAAATGCTGAAAACCCATAGCTAAAAGAAAAACGTGAAATAAATTTAAAAATATTTTTGAGTCGACTTGATGGTTTTGAATTTTTATTGATGGCCACTTTTGCCCCCTAACTGGTTGAAAAAACCGTTTATGGAGGGCAAAGAAATCGAGTCGTTGAATTCTCTTGTTCGATCTAAGAAAAAGTGGAAGAAACACCGACCCTAACGTCCTCTGTCCGGTTCTTATTCAGTCCATCCCAGATCTCCTCCTAAAGCTGTTCCACCGGTTTCTAAGGCCCGTCCATTTTCCCATCGACCCCATAACGCTTCGCCCTGAGGCTTTCCATTTGTTTCCGATATTGGGTCCGGGGATCGGTATCGACTTGGGCCCTTTCCACGTCGATATCCCACTCTTTGTTTTCTCCCATTAGAGCCAGGAAGTAAAAATCCATTTCATCATCCATGGTCACAACCCCCGAAGAATGATCATTTTTTGAACTTATCCGGGAACTGTTTGATAACGCCCGCGCTGAGCACATCCGCCATCATCAGGATCTGTCCATGAAGCTCGTCGTAGGCCCGGATATCCCCGGCCCAGTCCTGGGTCAGTTCGGCCGTCACCTCATCGGTCGTGGTATCCAGGTGCTCCCGCAACATCACCTTCATATTGGCGGCAGGCCAGTTGTGAGGATTGAGGCCGCACAGGAAATCCGCGATATCATCCGAGTTTGTATACCATCGGTTCACCGCTTCATTTTGCTTGGCGGTATCGCCCGACTTGGCAGCGGCGATCACCTCGGCCGCGATGTGGACATGGTCTTTCAGGAGTGAAGTCAATTTTCGGCCCGCCGCGTCCCCATAATAGGGTTTAACCGCGTTGCCGATATCGACCTGGTTCAAGACTAAACGGTCCGCGGTCAACTTCTTGGCGGGCAGGTCCGCCAATGCGTCCACAATGTAGAGCCGCGTCCACGTGATATGGTCTTCCCAAAGCTTGCGCATATCCTTGTTAAAATCGGTCGAGCTCACCCGGGGCGGGGTTGCCATAGTCACGGCGCTAAAAGCAAAAAATAAAACGCCACCGATCATCCCCGCGAACCATTTTTTAATTTTCATTTTCTTATCCTTTTTTGCATATGATCAAAAGATCCGTCATGAAGATCAGCGGGCCGCTTGTTTCAATTCTTTGTGCGCGTCCACCCAGTCCGTCAGAGAATCCCCTTCGGGGCATCCCCGGAATTGCCATTTGTAATAAGCCGCCATTTCCACGTGTTTATCCGTCACGACACTTTCTTGCGGGATCTCCTTATCGCTTTCTTCAGACATGGTATTTCTCCGTTTCTCAACCTATTAGTTTTTAAAAAAGACGCGATCAAACGACCGAAAGCACTGGAAGTAGCCGTTCCAACTCTTCGACACTATCGGGAGTGGCTTGTTCGGTGATCAACTTGCGGGCCCAATCCAGCATTTTGGGCCGGTTCCAAAGTAGGACGCCCTTCACCTTCTGGTCCTCCAAATAGACCACCACTCCTTTACGGAAAGGGACCTCCCAGGCGGAAAGGGTCTTCATCTTGGAACTCAGCTTACCGACCGCCTCAAACCCCAGTTCGAACAGGTCTGAATAGAAATAAGGAAGATAAACATAGGGTTCTTCCCCCCCGGCCATATTGACCCCCGCGCATCTCCCCTGGGCCTTGGCGTTATCCCAATGCTCAAAACGCGTGTTTTCAGCTAAAGCCTCACAAGGAAAAAGCGCCAGGTCTCCCGCCGCAAAAACTTCAGGCCGGGAAGTTCGCAAATACCGGTCAACAACGATACCCTTGTCGATTTGGAGTCCAGCGGACCGGGCCAGCTCGGTTTCCGGATCGATGCCGATCCCCGCGATCACCCACCCTGCATCCAATTCCTTGCCGCTTTTTGTCGTGACCTTCACTCGCTCATCCCAAGGATCGAAACGTACCGGTTCATCCCCCGCATTAAAAACAACCCCTTTTTCTTTATAAAAATCCGTGACAAAAGCTGAAAGATCAGCGGGGAATACCGTTTCCAATAGGGATTTTCCTGGAAAAAGCATGGAAACCTTTTTGCCCAGGTGAATAAGACCGGCGGCCAGTTCAGCGCCGATGAATCCCGCGCCAATGATGAGGAAATCCTCAATGTGCAGAATGGCTTTTTCGAGCGCCCGATAGTCCTCAGTATTCCTGAAGTAATGGACCGACTTTCCAGCCTTTGGAAATTCGCGGGGATTGCCGCCCGTGGCGATCAATAATTTGGAATAGCGGTACTTACGTCCCGCCGCATCGGCGACAAACCGTTCTTCCGCGTTGATAGTTTTCGCCTTGGTGTTCAGGTGCAGTTCAACTTTCTGACTGCGGTAATAAACTCGGTCAAAAACAAAAATTTGATCGAAGACCTTTTTGCCCCATAACAGGTCTTTCGAAAGCGGGGGCCGGTCGTAGGGAAGCTCATTCTCGGCGCTCAACAGACCAATAGTGCCGGTCTTATCTTGCTGCCGGATCCCTTCGATGGCAGAGGCTCCCGCCAATCCTCCGCCCAGGATCAGGTATTGATATTTGTGTTCCATAGGGTTCTTCCTTTCCCTGCTCTTCCCCGGTTTCACATCGTGTGTTAAAAAAGCGCCCGCACCTAAGGAGAGATGCGGGCGCAGCGCCGAAGGTTTTGGGTCCTTGGCGTCCCTTGTTTTGAATTCGTTCCACCGCTATTGGTTGCAATGGTAAGTAATGCAATTACCATACCGTTCAGGGACCCAAGGGTAGGGCAAGGTCTCCCTGCACTCGTGCCGAAAAACAGGCGTTTCTATCCAAAGTGGTGACTCCCTTCGGAACTCACTTACAAGGCACTATCAAAATGATCTTCCCTGCCCTCATTTTGATCCGGGATTAAATATCGGCTGGATGACTTTTATGGGATCACCGCCGCTTTGCGCATGATCTGAATGTGGGTTCCGTCCGCGTAAGCGATCTGTATCCGGACGAAATAGATCCCTGGACCCACCCTTGTGGTGTCCCAAAAATGGTTATCGGGCCCGGTGAAAGAAAGGGTGGACACCCTTTCTCCCGCCACATTGAAGATCATCCACTGGCTCGTGACCGGAGCCTTGTCAAAGAACAAGATCACTTTCTCACCCTGGTGCGCGGGGACGGGGGCCAACACCAGCCTGCCCAAGCCAGAGGCATCGAACGGGATCGTGGCTGTCATGGTCGCGGAAGGCGTCGGAGAAGAACTCCACGTAGTCGTGAAGGTGACAGTGGGGGTCAAAGTGATCGTCCATGTCGGAGTAAGACTAGGCGTCAAAGTAGGTGTATTGGTCAGTGTTTGGGTTGGTGAATCGGTTGGTGTTTGAGTAACTGAATTTGTGGGGGTCTTCGTCGGACTATTTGTCGGGGACCGGGTTGGCGAATTTGAAGCCGTCGACGTAGCCGTGTTTGTCGGCGTCAACGTCGGCGTATTCGACGGAGTTTGGGTCGGAGTGTTCGTGGACGAAACCGTCGCCGTATTCGTCGGAGTTACCGTAGCCGTTTTCGTCGGCGTAATCGAAGGCGTATCGGTCGGCGTGCTAGTGGGTGTGTTTGTAGGACTGTTCGTTGGAGTATTGGTGGGCGTATTAGTCGGGCTGTTGGTCGGAGTCCGGGTCGGACTATCCGTAGGTGTGTTCGTGGGCGTATACGTCGAAGTATTAGTCGGCGTGCTCGTCGCCGTCGACGTAGCTGTATTGGTCGGCGTCAACGTCGGCGTATTCGTGGGTGAATTAGTGGCCGTGTCGGTAGGCGTATTCGTCGCTGTATCCGTTGGAGTATTCGTGGCCGTGCTGGTCGGGGTGTCAGTCGGGCTATTGGTCGCAGTATTGGTAGGCGTTTTAGTCGCAGTGTTCGTGGGTGTGTCTGTAGGGGTATCGGTCGGGGTGTCCGTGAGAGTGTTAGTCGGTGTATTAGTAGGCGTATCCGTGGGGGTATTGGTAGGTGTGTTAGTCGCCGTATCAGTTGAAGTGTTAGTGGGTGTATCCGTAGGAGTATTGGTAGCAGTGTTAGTTGGGGTGCTCGTTGGCGTGTTGGTAGGTGTGTAGGTAGCCGTATTCGTAGGGGTATTGGTTGCGGTATTCGTCGGTGTGTCGGTCGGGGTGTTCGTTGGCGTGTTGGTGGGTGTATCCGTTGCCGTATTCGTAGGCGTGTTGGTGGGTGTGTTTGTTGGAGTATCGGTTGCCGTCGACGTAGCCGTGTTAGTCGGCGTGTTAGTGGCCGTATTTGTGGGTGTGTTAGTCGCCGTATCCGTTGGAGTATTCGTCGGACTGTTGGTGGCCGTGTCGGTAGGTGTATTGGTTGGCGTGTTCGTGGGGGTATTAGTAGGAGTATTCGTAGGCGTGTCAGTCGGGGTATTCGTTGGAGTATTAGTCGGCGTGTTCGTGGGTGAATTAGTGGCTGTGTCGGTAGGCGTATTGCTCGCCGTATCCGTAGGCGTATTGGTTGGCGTGTTCGTGGGGGTACTGGTCGCCGTGTCAGTCGGAGTGTTAGTTGCTGTGTTCGTGGGTGTGTTGGTAGCGGTATTGGTTGGCGTGTTCGTCGGTGAGTTTGTAGGGGTACTAGTCGCCGTGTCAGTCGGGGTGTTGGTGGGCGTATTCGTCGACGTATTCGTGGGGGTATCTGTAGGAGTATTCGTAGGCGTGTCAGTCGGGGTGTTGGTAGGTGTGCTCGTCGCCGTGTCGGTCGGCGTTTCAGTTGCCGTATTAGTCGGTGTATTAGTCGCCGTATTGGTTGGAGTGTTCGTGGCTGTACTGGTCGGAGTATCCGTTGGCGTATCGGTAGGCGTGTTCGTGGGCGTCAGGGTCGGCGTGATCGTAGGCGTATTCGTGGGGCTATTGGTCGGGGTATCCGTCGGCGTCACGGTGGGTGTGTCGGTCGGAGTTTCAGTGGACGTATCCGTAGGCGTTAGCGTCGGGCTGTTCGTGGGCGTCAGGGTCGGAGTGATCGTAGGCGTATTCGTGGGGCTATTGGTCGGCGTCGACGTAGCCGTGTTTG
>CAZLND010000183.1:0-5692 GCA_964560635.1 uncultured bacterium
CAACCCAGTTTCCCTGTCTCTACAATATGCAAGTAAACGGCAGGAATTTGAGAATGGGATAAAACCGATCATTGTCGATAACAACCGATGACTTATCGGTCTTCATCGGCCCTTTTCGGTCGTATCGTTGTAAAAGAAAAAAAGGGACCTCTCAGTATTCAACTTCCCCTGTCTCTACCATATGGCAAGTAAAAGGCAGGAATTTGAGAAGGGGATAAAATCGATCACTGCCGATAACAACCGATGACCTATCGGTCTTTATCTCCTGGATATTTAGCGGGTATTCAAAAGCTCCGGGATCAATTTCTCCTCGAAATTCTTCCCAGCGAAATCCCAATTCAAGAGCTTCCAGAAAGCTTCCAAGTACTTGGCCCGGGCGTTGCGGTAGTCGATGTAATAGGCGTGTTCCCACATATCGCAGGTGAAGAGGGCTTGATGCCCGATGTTCAAGGGCGTGTCGGCGTTGGGGGTGATCTCGATCAACAGACTTTTATCGATGGGGTTCAACGAAAGCCATGCCCAGCCCGAACCAAATTCTCCCATCGCGGCGTCGGTGAACTGTTTCTCGAACCCAGCGCGGGATCCGAAGGTCTTGTCGATGGCTTTGGCCAAGGCAGTCGAGGGCGACTGGTTCTTCTGGGGGGAAAGGCTCTTCCAATAGAAAGAGTGGTTCCAGTGTTGGGCCGCGTTGTTGTAAAGGGGACCGCTCGAAGTCTTCACGAGGGCTTCCAGGTCCAATGCCTCTTTGTCAGTGTCCAACAGCAGTTTGTTCAGATTATCCACGTAACCCTGATGGTGCTTCCCATAGTGATATTCGATGGTTTCGGCGCTGATGTAAGGCGCCAAGGCGTCCTTGGCATAAGGCAATTTAGGCAATTCAAACTTTGGCATAACGGCTCCTTTTTAAATGGTTATTGATCCAGCACCTATTCCAAGTCTTCCTTCACGGCTTTTTCCGCCTCATACCAGTCGTTCAGCTCGTCCCCTGGATGAGAATTATTCCTGCGGTTCAACCCGATGTAATAAGCGGCTTCTTCGATCTGTTGGGTCGTCTCATCCGCGTCCTCGGCGGCCAGTTTTGGCGCCTTCTCCTCAGCTCGGACGCGTTCTTCGGTAATGGTCCTATGCTTCTTCATACTGCCTCCTTATTTCCCGTCCGAGTTAGGAGCGGGGTTCTTGTCGTTCATTGAGCGCACCGGGTGACCTTCTGCTTGCATCCCTTCGGCATTGGCGTTATCGCGCACCGAATGGTCCTCGTCCTGCCGGAGGGCCCGTTCCATGGACTTGATCTCATCCTTGTGGCCCCTGGCGTGTTCCACGATCTTTTTCATCATGACTTGGCGCATTTGATCGTCCCCGGCGATATCGTCCATCGTCACGCCTTTCATGGCCTCGTTCGCCATCATCAAACCGCTCATTTCCCGCATGCGGTCGTGCCTGGCTTTGGAGTGCGCCAGCATCTTTTCCATCATGCCGCTCCGCAGGGCGTCATCGGCGGCGATTTGGTCCATCATTTGGTCCGCCATTAGCTTGTCCTTCATAATCTCCGCGCACTTCTTTTTCATGGCTCGGTCGTTCTTGTTGGCCTCGTTCCCGGCGTACAAAACGGTCGCCAGGATGAACGAACCGGCGAGCAAGACCGGCAAAGATAGGGCTCTTTTCATGACTTGTTCCTTTGGAAGCTGAGTTGGCTGGAGTGCTTTAGGAGATAAGAAGAAAGCAAGAAACAAGCCACGTTTACCGGCTAAAAGAGGGAATGAACCGCTCGAAGATCGAGCTCGATTGGATCAAAACGATAAAAATTTGATCATTGTGATCGGGGTCCACGGCTCATCAAAATGATCCACTTCTAAGATCTTCTGAATTGGCCCTTTCTCCCACTTAATGACGTTTTGTCCCCCCCCGTTGGCCTTCTGCCACGAGGCACGTTACTTGCTTTGTATTAGGGTGAGGACCACACGCAAGATCCTCAAGGAGGCAGTTATGTATATCGGCGGCGGGGTAGGGTTGATCATCTTGATCTTGGTCATTGTTTGGATCGTTCGTTGAAGTGAAGTCGAACCTCTGGGAACCAGTATCAAAAAAAAGGCCTCAAAGGCCAAAAGGAAATAACCATGAACGCAAATAACGACAAGCTGAAGGGTTCGGTCAATAGCGCTGTTGGAAGTTTAAAAGAGGGCGCCGGGAGGGCCATGGGCGACAAGGACCTGGAAGCTGAAGGTTCGATGCAGAAAACGAAAGGCCAGGTCCAGAAATTGACCGGCGCTGTGAAGGATACGCTCCAAAAGGGCAAGAACCTATTGGGGATAAAGTCGAATAAAGCTTAAGTCGTACGGGAGATGAAATGATCACTATTATCAGGTCTGAAGAACGTGAGTATGCCGATGTGAAGGATCAAAAAACATGGAAAACCTTTGGTCCCGAAAATAAACCGGGTCGCTTCAAAGATTCCTTTGGGGTGCTCAAAATACTGAACGAGGAAATACTTTCCCCGGGCGGCGGCTTCACGCTTCACACGAAGAAAGACATGGTGGTGGTGACCTATGTCCGCGATGGCATGATCGTCTATAAATGCCATTTAGAGGAACCCGTCATATTCGAGATGAAAGAATTCGGGCGGAACAACGCCGATAAAGAGACCACCCAATACGCTTTCAACACTTCCGAAACCGAGGAGGCCCACATTTTCCAATGCGGGTTCAACCTGGATGGGTGCGCGGATGCTTGCGGGGACGACGCCCCCAAAACCAAAGGCGTCAAAAAACTTTTTACCCACGCGGAGCGGCAGGGGGTTTTAAAGCTGATCGCCTCCGGGGACGGAAAAGACGATTCGTTGCCCATACAACAGGACGTTCAGATCTATTCCAGCTACACCCGTGATGGCAATCACATCGTTCACGAGCTCAAACCCAACCGAAGCGCGTGGTTTCATGTGGTAAAGGGTGAAGTCTTGCACAACAAGGTCCATCTTCGAACGGGCGACGGGGCGGGTTTGACCGAGGAAACGGCCGTGTCATTCACCTCAAAAGGTCCCGCCGAGATCCTTATTTTCGACCTTTGTGAGACTAAAGCCGAGGAAAAGGAACACTCCCCCAGTGAAAGAGGGGCTGTCGCAACCCGGTAAGGATGGTCCACCATTATCCAATTTTTGAAGAACGTCTTTGAGCTGTTGAAGAAAACTTATTTCGCCTGGATAGGCGGGTCGGCCCAAAAAATGGCGGCGGCTATCTCGTTCTATACCGTTTTTTCCATGGTGCCGCTTTTTATGATCGCGTTGGCCATCGCCGGTTTTTGTTTCGGGGCGGACGCGGCGACCCGCGAGCTATTTGGCAGGCTCGCCGGGCTCATTGGTGAACCCGCGGCCAAAAGCATTGAATCCATGGTCACTGTCGCGGCACAAAACCGGTCCAGCGGCATCTTGGCGACCCTCATCGCCGCGGGCACCCTCCTCATCGGCGCCTCCGGTCTTTTCATCGAGCTTCAAAGCTCCCTCGACTCGGTATCGAACGTGAAACGCGTGCAAGCGTGGGGTATTTTGGCTTTCTTGAAAACCCGCCTTTTGTCCTTCGCCATGGTCTTGGGTATCGGTTTTTTACTGCTGGTATCCTTGATGGCCAGTGTGGCGATCGCGGCCCTGGGGAGCCTTTTAGGCGGCTTTTTTGGCGCTCATGAATGGTTCTTGAGTCTCGTCAACTTTTTATTGTCCCTGGGGTTGGTCACGCTTTTATTCGCGCTCATCTATAAGATCCTGCCGGATGTGGTGGTGCAATGGCGGGCGGTTGTGGTGGGTGGATTCATCGCGGCGGTACTTTTCAACGCGGGCAAATTTTTGCTTGGCTTTTACCTTACCCATAGCAATATCGCCACCCTTTATGGGGGGCCGGGTTCGCTGATGGTGGTCCTTTTGTGGGTCTATTATTCGGCGCAGATCCTTTTTTTTGGCGCCGAAGCCACTGGCGCTTACGGCGCTTTGTTCAACGCCCACCCCCAACTGGCCAAAGGCTCGCGATTCATTACCGAAGTCTTCCTGAAGCTCCCCCATCGTCTCCGGAAGTAATTAAGCGACTGCCTTAGCCCGGACCCTGACTGGGTGACGGGGTGGGTTTGGCTTTTTCCCCATCCTTTTTCGCTTTCTTCTCTTTTGCCTTCTTTTCCATGGTTTTGACCGTGATCTTCTCATCCAACTTCGGCAGCATCGACCGGATAAAGGCATTCTCCAGCACCGACCCGATCGCTTTCCAGGTCCCCACCTGGCTTTTGCCGAAGGACCCCGAGATGGGCACCTTGGCGGCCAAGGTGCCGTTGGGATTCTTTAGAATGGTCGTCGTCGTCCCCACGACGGCATCCCAGAAAATATGCAGGACGTCCTTCTTGCGTTCTTTTTTCCAAACGAACACGTGCAGGTCCTTGAAGAAGATCTTCAAATAACCGTCATAGGCGCCGCCCTTGGACGCGACCGAGGCGTATAAGGTCAAGGTGCCTTTGCCGACGTCAAATCCGCCGTAAGCCAGCATGAAGCTATTGGCGGCCTTCAGGTCCATCCCATCGATATTCCCAAGCAGTTCAAAAGTGGGTTCCTTTTCCAGGAGGTTGAGCTTGATATGGACGTCGAACGCCCCGCCGCCGATGGTCTTGGAGGTGGCTTCGATATGGGTCGGCAGGGCTTCATTCTGCCCTTGGACATTGGAAAGGTTCGTGGCCACCAGGTTCAATTCGTTCATGAAGATATCCACCGGGGGTTTGTGATGGTGGTCACGGAAATGCACCGCCCCGCCGAGGCTTTCCAAACGGTTCAAGCGGAAGGGGAAGAGGCTGGTGAGCAGTTGGTCCCATCCGGCCTTTTCACCCAACTGGCTTTCGGCTTCGGTTGGCCCGGCCACAAAGTTGACTGTCGGCTCCTTCATGAAGACCTTGCCTACGACCGCGCCGTGGAAGAGCTGCAACCATTCGATGGATAAATCCAAGTAGGCGGTTTTGAACAGGGGTTCGGCGACTTTCCCGGAAGTTTTGCGGATGTCGAGGTCATGGATGCGGTAGGCGCCGCGCCAAAGGTGCACCGTGACGCCCCCAATGCTGCCTTCGTAGCCGTCGAGGTGGGAAAGCTTGTAGTTGACGTAGTTCTGGAGGACGTAGGGAAGGGCCAGACGGGCGAGGATAAGGACGCCGAGGACGATCATAAGGGTGAGTCGGAGCCACCATGGGAGGAGTTTCCACCGCTTGTGGATCCGTTTGAATTTGAACATGCGGTGAGTATGTCACAGATCGTTCCAGGAATTACCCATAAGACCGTAAAGATCCATTTATCTTTTGAATAACTCGGTGAAGGGTTTTGACTTGGCCTGTTGGACTTCGTTTTTCATGGGAAAGGGAGTGGGTCTATCAAAATGATCGTATGGGTGGAACAACTTTGGTGGTGGGTTAGTTTAGCTTTGCGCCGTCATTGCGAAGAGTCTCTTCGGACCATGTTGTAATAACTGCTGTCATTGCGAGGAGCAGAGCCGATAGGCTCGATTTGCGACGCGGCAACCTCAGGTTTTTTCGCATAGCGGGGCGATCACGACAAGCTTGCGGTATTTGGCCTTTGGCCAAACATGCTTGGCCCGAAGGGCCAACGCACAACCTCAGTTTAAATATGCTTTTTCCCAAGGAAGTTTATTTTGGAACTGGGGTTGCTTCGTCATAACCGACCGCC
>CAZLND010000184.1:0-5680 GCA_964560635.1 uncultured bacterium
CTTGGGAAATGGGATGGAGTTCAAGGTTACAAAACCTCTGGAATTCATTTTTTACGGCGGACAATCAAGTCGGGGCCGCATGGACGCCTTTGGTGGTCATGAGCCTGCCATGGTTTTTCGGTTTAGTTAAAGATAAGTTGGGTCAATTTTTATTGGTCTTTTCAGGCTTGTTCGTCGGTAGTTGGTTTTTGGTCAGTTCGAGTGTTCGCCATGTTTCGGGAGCCGTGGTGGTTCTTGCGCTTCTTTCGGCTATGGCCTGGCAATTGGCCTTTAAGGAAAAAAGAGGATGGGGAAGGCCGTTGTTCGTGACGGGACTCCTGATTTCAGTATGGTTAAGTTTTTCCACGCAACTCGGCACAACCGCGCCATATGCCTCCGCGCTCGGACTCGAAGACCCTCTCTTGCGGCTTAAAAGGCACTATTCCCTGAGCACGGAAACATACGAGGCCTATCGTTTCATCGAAAGCCACAGTGATCCAGCAGATAAGGTGATGGCTTTTGCGGTTTGGCAGACCTATCCACTGCAGCGGATGGCTTTTGTTGATTTTAAGTGGAAAAGACCCATTCTCTTGGAATGGGCCACCCATTGTCATACGGCAGAACAACTGGCCCAAAAATTCCATGAAGAGGGCGTTGCTTATTTTCTTTTTCAACGATGGGAAACCGACGCAATGTCGAAAGTGGAAAGAGATTTCAAATTAGAAGGAATGCCGCTGCCGGAGTACAAACGCTTTTGGGGTACGTTCCTGGAGCCGGTACTGAGGGGTGAGAATGTAACGGTTTACCGTGTCCGTTGGAAAAATCCCACTTAAAACCTATTTTTGCCCGTAAAGAAGAGGGCTCGATTTTATCTCACATTCGGTAGCGATTCGCAGGTTCCTGATCTTTCCCTGATTTCGCAATTCATACAACTGCGGCACTATCAAATCCCTCAGAGCAACAGGAGAAAGGGGATTGATATAGATCTTGGTACCGCCCTCGAAACCCGCCTGGTTGATGGTCCGCCATTTAATAAGAATATGCCATGGCATGAGCGCGGCGGCATCCCGGGGTGAGTAATACCATTCCTCGTTGCAGGGAATTTGGCTTCCCATGGCCGCGTGGCAAGCATGTACTAGATCCGAAAAGCCCCTTAATTCCTCCTCGGAATGTTGGTCGGGACCCGCGTTCTTGCTTTTGGAGTAGATCGCCAGGGTTGGATAGCGGTGCCCGATCTCCGATAAGGCGATGGCATGGTCGTTCTCGGCGAAAATGAGGTTGTGAGCCGCGCAAAAGTTGATGATGGATTCGTTGTAGATGTTGGCTGACTCCCGCACGATATCCACTTCCGACTGGATCGAAGTCCCCCATTCGTCCAGTCCCACCAATTGCTTGTGAAGGTGATCGATGGAGGCCCCGGAGGCTTGAAGCCAATTTTGAAAGATGGTGACGTACCGGACAAAAGGGTTGTTGTCGTAAATATCGGTCATGGCTTCGATGGAGAAACGAAGATATCGGTAGTGGTCCTCGGGGGAGAGTTCACCCGAGGAGACCAACTCATTATCCCATTGAGCTCCAGGCTTGAAATGGCGCCCGGCGATCACTAACTCATGGGCACCCCCAAAAAAGGCGTCCGACATTTTCAGTTTATCTTCCAGCGGAACCTTGGCTATCTCTTCGATGGACTTTCCCAGAAGCTTGAGTTTGGTCTCGATCATTTGAAGGACGTGTTCCAAACCGCGCGGGTTGTCCAAATAGTTCTTTTTCCATTGGATTTGGGGAAGGGTTAGATCAAAACCATGGTTTTTACGCCAATAGTCAATGGTCACGATCTCGAAAAGATTAGCCACCCTGCGAAAATGGGCTTGGCTTGCCTCTACAAGGTCCGGGTTGAGCTTGTCTATTTTTTGGTAATGCCCGTCCGACCTTAGGACCAGACGGGATTTTTCGGGAGGTGTGTGGAAATATTCGGTCCTGCAAAAGTCACAGTAATTCTCTTTTTCGGAGGGTTTGAGGGGTTTGGCGGTTTTAAGGGTCTTGTTATAGAGGGGGCGGTAGGCGCGCGCGGGAACCGTCCAGACCTCGGTGCCGGTGAGAGGATTGATATGTTTTATGGTGCCATCGGGTAAGGTGAGGTAAAGGCTTTGAAATTTGGGCATCTGTCGATTCTCCTCAAACCTGGGGAAGCATAGAACTGGTTCTTAGACCGGTTGTTTCTGAAAAAGTTTTTTAAAATGGATGGGGTTGCCTTTAGCTGAAGAAGATTGGACCGATGTTTTAGTTAGCGTAAAATTTTACCTAAAGCATTAGAATGGCGCAATTGAGTTGAACCCGGATTGGGTGTCTGACTTGTTAAACTCTTTAGTCGGAGAGTGAATTGAAATTCCTTTGCCTGACCGATTACCACGGATCCGCCCGCTTTTTGCCAGCCTTGCCCAAAATGATCCAAACCGAAGACCCTGATTTCATCTTTTATTGCGGCGGTTCCATGAAAGGCGAAAAAAGGCTTTTGGAGTACGAGACAGCCAGGCGTTTCCACAGCAAACCCGATGGAGAGGTTCCTGCTATCCTGCAGGAAGTGGTTGAGGATACGGAGCATCTACAGCAATTTTTATTGGCCTTGGCGGATAGCCAAAAAGTGGTTTATGTCATCCCGGGTTACAATGATGTTCCCGAATCCACCTATTTCAAGACCGTTTATAACTACGCTAGTATCTACCCGAATCTAAGGCCCGTTCATGAAATGATGTTCCGGGAGGACGCCTTTATGGTGGCGGGTTTTGGCGGGGATCTAAGTGTCAGCGATGACAATAGGGAATTCGTCTTACAATATTCTCGGACCTGGGTCGAGTTCGTTCTGCGGAGACTGGAATATTACCCCGGGGAGAAGATCATGATGTTCCATTCGCCGCCCGTATGCCGTTTGGACCAGACGGATGGGGAGCATTGCGGTGTCCTAATGATCAACGAACTCATTGAGAAAGTCGCCCCCCGCCTTGTCCTTTGCGGTCGGGCCAAATCGGGTCAGGGAACGGTCAAATTGGGTGGGAGTGTTATCGTGAACCCCGGTCCCTTTTCAGAAGGCCAGTATGCCGTCATTGACTATCCATCGCTGAAGGTTGAATTCAAGAATGTCAAATCCATTGGCCTTGCCTGACAAGTGCCTCCCCTTCTCTCCGTAAAAAATCTTCGTGTTTCGTTAAATGATATTTCCCAGGACCGGGTTGGTTGGGTCCTTCGGGGAGTCGATATCAACCTTGAAGAGGGTGAGCGATTGGCCTTGGTAGGCGAATCGGGATGTGGGAAAAGCATGACGGCTTTATCGATCCTCCATCTACTACCCCAACCGCCGATGAAATTGATCGAGGGAAGTTTATTTTTCAAGGGACGGGATCTAACCCAGCTTTCGAAAAAGGAATGGGAACAAATAAGGGGGCGTGAGATCGGCATCGTTTTCCAGGATCCGGTGATGTCGTTGAATCCAGTTTTGACGGTCAGCCGCCAGATCAGCGAGGTTATCAAGGCGCATCAAGATATCAAGGATGACGAAGTTTCGGTCAAGGTCCTTTCCCTTTTGAGTGAGGTGGGGTTACCGGA
This sequence comes from uncultured bacterium, assembly GCA_964560635.1. GTDB lineage: Bacteria > Oederibacteriota > Muellerivitia > Muellerivitales > Muellerivitaceae > CAZLND01. The sequence goes on from CAZLND010000184.1 coordinate 3,577, forward strand.
CGCCGAACGATTGGCGGGGCTCTATCCCCATCAGTTGTCGGGGGGGATGTGTCAGCGGGTCATGATCGCTCTTGCCATCGCTTGCGAGCCCGCCCTTCTTATCGCGGATGAACCGACCACAGCCTTGGATGTTACCGTACAGGCCCAGATATTGGACCTTCTTTCCCGAATGACCGAAAAGCACCATCTATCGGTTTTGCTCATCACCCACGACCTTCGGGTCGCCCGGGGTCACGCGGACCGGGTGGCTATCCTTTATGCGGGAGAAGTGGTGGAGGAGGGACGAGCCGAGGAGATCTTCAGCCATCCACAACATCCCTATACCGAAGGTCTTTTGTCCGCTTTGCCGGAATTTTCACAAAAAGGTAAGCCGCTTTCGACCATCCCCGGTTCAGTGCCATCCCCTTATCGAAACCTGGAGGGGTGCGCGTTTTACGACCGGTGTTCTCGCGCCCAAGCCCGCTGCCAAGAATCTAGGCCCCTATTGGAACAGGTCCGGAAAGGACATAGCTCACGATGCTTTTATCCGTCCGGAAAGTGACCAAACGATTTCCCGTCAGCCGGGGCTTGTTGGGGAAACCCACGGCTTTTGTTCGAGCCGTGGATGGGGTTTCATTCGAGGTGAATGAAGGGGAAGTAGTGGGGGTGGTGGGGGAATCGGGTTGTGGAAAAAGCACCTTAGGGAGATGCGCGGTAGGTTTATACCACCCAAGTTCGGGAGAAGTAGAGTGGAACGGAAAGCTTATTTCGGCCCTGGAACCGGACCAAAGACGCAAAGAACAGCGATGTTTTCAAATGGTTTTTCAAAATCCTTTCGCTTCATTGGACCCGAGACAAAAAGTCCGGGATATCCTTTTGGAACCGATGGAAGTCCATGGGATCGAGTCCCCTCAAGATCGGATCCCATTGGTGACTGAACTCTTGAATAGGGTGGGGCTTTCGGCTGCCGACCTGTCCAAATATCCACATGAGTTTTCGGGTGGACAACGGCAACGCATAGGTTTAGCCCGGGCGCTAGCCTCCCGGCCAAGCCTTATTGTCTTGGATGAGCCGGTTTCTTCACTGGATGTATCCGTTCAAGCGTCTATCCTTAACCTTTTGGCCGATTTGAATAAGACCCAAAGGATCTCCTATCTTTTCATATCCCATGATCTACAAGTGGTCGGATATTTGAGTCATCGGCTTTTGGTGATGTATCTGGGAAAAGTGGTGGAAGAAGGCAAAACTGAGGAAATCCTTCGAAAACCTCGACATCCCTATACCCAGGCTTTGTTGGTGTCCAGCCAAGGAAAATTGACCCAGGTGAAGGGGGAACCGCCAAGCCCGGTACAAGTTCCAAGGGGATGCCCATTCCACCCCAGGTGTCCTCACGCCGAAAAACGATGCCAAGAGGACGAGCAGGGACTTGTGGATGCTGGAAAGGGTTGGAAAGTGGCCTGTTGGAAATGGGACAGGTTATAGACTGAAAACAAGGGCAAATTAGGGTATAATCCAATCAGACAGGGACCTGCCCGTCTCCCCTTCAATTTGTCTCATCTGCGCCGGGTCGGCGCCATTTCCTTTTCATCTCGGAGGTATTCCTTGAAAACATTGATCGTTAATCCCCCAACCTGTACCGGAATGAAATATATCCGTGAGGGTCGTTGTGAACAGCGTCTGAATTCTTTCCAATATGTAATGGTCCCCATTTCCTTGCCGATGATCGGTGGTGCGCTGGAAGCAAAGAAACATGATGTGAAGATCTTGGATTGTATTGCCAATGACGTGGATGTGGAAGGTCTGAAAAAAGCCATTTCAGAATTTAACCCTGGTTTGGTCATCTTCAACATGTCCACGGCGACTTCTTCGAGCGATGTCCAAGTCATTGATATGGCCCGAGAGGCCAGCAAAGCCCACTTTACAGTTATTGGGAACCACGCCACTTCATTGCCGGAAGAAGTTTTGAAAGCCTGTACCTTGGATTCGGTCATTCGCCGGGAACCTGAATTGACCGCTCAAGACTTGGCGGATGCGATCGAAACGGGACGGGATCTGCTGAAAGTTCTGGGCATCACTTTTAAACAGACCGATGGGACGATTATTAGCAATGAAGATAGGCCTTTTA
>CAZLND010000185.1:0-5666 GCA_964560635.1 uncultured bacterium
TTGCCCCAGTTGCAGCCCCACACCCGTAAGGGTCTATTTGGGGGTGGGGACAAATTACTCCCTGGCTATGAGCGGATCGACCATCTCAAACCCTGTGACCGTGGCCGTGAACCAATCGGTCATCTTCGATTCTTCACTTGGGGGACATCCTCTTTATGTCGATAACGGAACCACTTGCTTGGTGAACAACAACTCTTCTTTCCCCGTCACTTTCACCCCAGGTTCCGCGGCCAACTATCTGGCCCATTGCGCCCTGCATGGGGCTTGCACCAACAATGCGGCTTGCCCGGCTTCCAGTTGCGGGGGCATGGCCTTTACCCTCCACGCCCAGTGACCTAAAAGGCTTTATTTAAAAGCCCGGGTGGAAATATCCGCCCGGGCTTTTTCATTCGTCCCGCTTCCCTTCCTAGGATACAATTCCCGCGATTGGTGTATGATATAGGCCACTGCGGAATCCATTGACCTCATGCCGTTCCATTGGACCGCCATTCCCCGGAGGATCTCGTGAAACGTTTTTATCTTGTCCTCATCGCTTGCATCTTAGTGGCCACGGCCCTCTTGCCCCTGGCCTGCTCTTATCCTCCCTCTTATCCCCCGAATTTCGGCGGACCTCAGACCCCCACAGCGACACCAACTGCCACCATTCCGCCGGTCGTCTTGAGCCTTTATACCGGTGGACCACCGCTCTATTCGGCCAATGGGTCAGCCGGTCCCGCCTTGAGCGCGCCCATCACCATTTCGAAGGGCCAAGCGGTCGTTTGGGATGCCAGCCTTAATGGCCATCCACTCTTCATCGACAACACGGGTTCGGTATGCAATTTGGGTACGAACGGCGTATCAGGAAACACCTCTTTCCCCGTGACTTACGCCTTTACGACCACCGGGGATTTCCTTGCCCATTGCCAGATCCACGGGGCATGCGCGGGGGGCAACTCCAATTGCCCAACCTCCGGCTGTTCCGGAATGGCCGCTACCATCCACGTCCAATAGTTCCGTTCTCTTTTGAACAAGGCCTCCGGTAATTTCCGGAGGCCTTTATTTTTCGCGGCCTTTCTCTATGTACAAACGCTATCCCCAAAGTTAAATTAGCCCGTCACACCCTTTCGTCCCCCAAGGAAACAACGTGTCCGACAAGACCAAATGGCTCTCCATTTATCTCTTGGTTTGCTTTATCCCCCTCTTTTTTTATTTCCGGCGTCCTGGGGACGACCTGGTCAATCACAGCGTGGTGACAAACTTCCTGGTCTTCGTGCCTTATATAGGCCTTTCGTTGGTGGCCATTCTGGGCTGGCAGATCAACCAAACCCGGATATTCTGGTCGGCGCTCCTACTTCTAGCCCCTTATTTCTTTTACCTTCATCCGAACCATTACCTCCCTGGCGAGAACCCCCGCAACGCGGCTTTTGAGATACTGAGCGCTTCCCTCCCCTTGGCCCTTTGCCTCATCTTCTCCCTCAAGGAAAACCGCCTTTGGAGCGACCGGAGCCTCATTCGGCTCCTGCTGGCCCTCAGTCCCTTCGCCCTTTTCTATGGATTGTCGAATTTGGACCCCCTTCTCTACCGACAGGTCTTTTATTGGGTACCTGTTCTGCCCACCGGCCCGCACTTGGTGCCCTACCTGGCCTGGATCACGACCGGTCTTTTCGTCCTTCTCACCGTTTTTCTTCCCGACCTGAAGATCAAACCCTTCATGATCTCCTTGGCAGTGACCCTCATCCCCTTCTTTTTCGCCACCCAAATGGACCTGGTGACCAATTTCTCCGGGACCGAATTGGCCCTCACGACCTTTCGAGTCATTGTTTCATTCGATGTCATTACGGTCATCCTGGTGCACGCCATCCTTCATATGTACTGGCGGAAGGTTTATATGGACGTCCTGACAACAGTCCCCAACCGCCAAGCTTTGGATGAGCGGCTGCACACCTTAAGGAAGAGCTATACCTTGGCCATGGTGGACATCGACCATTTCAAGAAGTTCAACGATAACTATGGACATGCCGAAGGGGATAACGTTCTGCGTATGGTGGCTCAACACCTGGAAGAACACCTGGGCTTCAAGGTTTATCGCTATGGGGGAGAGGAATTTTGTGTGGTCTTCGAGGGTTCGAATTTGGATTCGGCTTACGAGACCATGGATAAAACAAGGTCCTCGCTCCAAAAACGGTCTTTCCGTTTGAGGAGCAACAAACGCCGCAAGGGTGATATCGGGAGTTTTTTCACGAAAGCCAACGACGCCTCAGGCAGAAGGGTCCACATCACCATCAGCGTGGGAGTGGCGGCCGCGGGCAAGGATGGGGAAGATTACGAGAATGTCATCAAACGCGCCGACCAGGCCCTCTACCAGGCCAAGGAAAAGGGCCGCAACAAGGTCATTTCTTCCGAAAAGTGAAAATCATCGTTTTCCATTGGCCTTGGCTGACAGCCGACCGCTGATGGCTAACGGCTGACGCTCAGCACTTCGGCATTTCCAAACTATACTTCTCGGTCTCTTCGTCGAAAGGCACCGGATATTTGGCGGTAAAACAAGCCGTGCAATGGCCCTGGGGGGTTCCCTTCACGGCTTCCATCATCCCCTCCACTGAAAGATAGGACAGACTGTCAACCCGAAGGTAGGTCTTGATCTCCTCCAGGCTATGCGTGGCGGCGATTAGTTCCTTGCGGCTGGGGAAATCCATTCCATAAAAGCAAGGAGAGATGATAGGCGGGGAGGTGATGCGCAAGTGCACTTCCTTGGCCCCGACGTTGCGCAGCATCTTGACGATCTTGCGCATGGTGGTTCCCCGCACGATGGAATCGTCGATCAAGATGATCCGCTTCCCTTCCATGGATTCCTTGACGGCGTTGTACTTAAGACGTGCCCCGAAGTCGCGGATCGCTTGGTTCGGCTCGATGAAGGTGCGTCCCACATAGTGATTGCGAATGAGCCCCATTTCATAGGGGATCCCGGATTCCTCGGCGTAACCGGTTGCGGCCATATTCGAAGAGTCGGGCACCGGCACCACCAGATCCGCATCCACGCGGCTTTCCCTGGCCAGGACGCGGCCAAGTTGTTTACGTACTTTCTGGACACTGGTGTTGTAGATCATGGAATCGGGCCGGGCGAAATAGATGTACTCAAAGATGCACATCGATTTCGTTGTCTTTTCGAAAGGCTTGATGGAAACCAAGCCGCTCTCGTTGATAAGGACGATCTCCCCAGGCTCCACGTCCCTTACATATTTGGCGTCGATGATGTCGAAGGCGCAAGTCTCACTGGCCAAGACCCAGGAATCATCGAGTTTGCCCAGGCATAATGGGCGGAAACCGTTCGGGTCACGCATTCCCAGCAGTCCGTCGTCCGAAAGGATGAGCAGCGAATAGGCCCCCCTCACCTTTTGAAGGGAGCTAATAAGAGCCTCAACAAGGGTTCCCTGGCTGGACCGGGCGATAAGATGAACAATGACTTCCGAATCGACCGTCGACACGAAGATGGACCCACGGGCCTCGAGTTCGTCACGAATGCGTCTGGCATTGACCAAATTACCGTTGTGGGCGATCGCCAGACTTCCCTGAGCATATTCAACGGCAATGGGTTGGGCGTTACGGAGTTGGCTGGAACCGGTGGTGGAATAACGGACATGTCCAATGGCTTGTTTCCCGGGAAGCTCCTTGAAAGCATCCTCGGTAAAGATATCAGCGACCAATCCCATGCGTTTGTGGTTGTAAAGACGCCCGTTCTCCAGGGTGCAGATACCGGCCGATTCCTGGCCCCGGTGTTGGAGGGAATGGAGCCCTAAGTAAGTGAGCTTGGCGGCTTCGGGATGACCGTAAATGCCGAACACCCCGCACTCATCGCGGGGTTTGTCGTCTTCGAGCCAATGGGACAATTTCAGCCTCCGTTTTCGGACATCGTTTTTTCAATACTCGTAAAGAACAGTTCTCCTAATTTTTCGACCGGCGCTTTGACCGAATCACCGATGGCCAACTCCGACCCGCCGACCTTCCCGATCTTCTCGAAAGGAACCTTGAATTTCTTGGCCAACGCTTCGATCTGACCCTCTTTCTGGGGGTCGCAGGAAAGGATGACCCGGGACTGGGCTTCCCCGAAAAGCCTTCCGTCCAATCGTCCCGAACCCGGCAAGGAGACCTTGGCCCCCAAAAGGGCCGCCTCATGTGTTTGCCCGGTGAAACAACATTCGGCTAGAGCAACTGCATAACCGCCATCCGAACAATCATGGGCGCTTTGGAGGGCTTTGGTATCCGCCATGGCCCAGAGGGCCTGGTGAAGGTGATGTTCCAGCTCCAAGTCCAATTTAGGGCACCGTCCGGTCTTTTTTCCATGGGTCAAGGTCAAATAGCGGCTTCCCCCGATGGAATCTCCGATGTTTCCCAGTAAATAAACGCTATCGCCATCCTTTTTGAACCACTGGGTCACCCGCTTATCGACGTCAGTGAACAAGCCCATCATGCCCACGATGGGGGTGGGATCGATGGCTCCCGTCGGATTCTCGTTATAAAGGGAGACGTTGCCGCCGGTGATGGGAATATCAAAGGCCCGGCAGGCCTCTCCCAACCCGATGATGACCTTATCAAAGTAGTAGAAGACTTCCGGTTTCTCGGGGCTTCCGAAGTTGAGACAGTCCGTCATGCCGATGGGTTCGGCACCGGAACAAGCGATATTACGGGCGGCCTCGGCCACCACGATCTTGGCGCCTTCCTGAGGGTCCAGGGCGCAATAGGACCCGAGTCCATCAATGGCCATGGCCAAGCCCAGCTGGGTGCCCTTGACCCGGATGACCGCGGCGTCCGAACCAGGACGGATAAGGGTGTTGGACCGAACCATGTGGTCGTACTGGCGGTAGACCCAGCGTTTGCTGGCGATGGTGGGGTCAGCGAGCAGTTTAAAAAGGACCTCTTGAGGGTTCCCGGAAACGGGCACGGTGGCCTCGTCGAACTCCCGGTGCTTCTTCAGGATAGCCGGTTCACTTTTGGCAGGGTGATAGACGGGGGCTTCGGTCAGGGAATCGGCTGGAACATCGGCCACCACTTTGCCGTTCTCCTTGACGACCATGCGGCCGGTATCGGTGACGAACCCGATGGTGGCGGCATGCAGGTCCCACTTGGCCAGGATGTCGTGAACTTTTTGTTCACAGCCCGGTTTGGCTACGAGGAGCATGCGTTCTTGGGATTCGGACAAAAGGATCTCATAGGGAGTCATTCCCTTTTCGCGCTGGGGAACCTTGGCCACGTCGATCTCGATACCCGCGCCGCCCCGACTGGCCATTTCGCAAGTAGAACAGGTCAGTCCTGCCGCGCCCATGTCCTGGATACCCACTAAGTAATCACCGTGGATAAGTTCCAGCGTCGCTTCCATGAGCAGTTTTTCCATGAAGGGGTCAGCCACCTGCACAGCGCTGCGCTTTTCGGTGGATTCGTTGGTAATCTCGGTAGAAGCAAAAGTGGCGCCGTGGATGCCGTCCCGGCCCGTGGTGGCACCGATATAAATGACCGGATTGTTCACTCCCGTGGCCTTGCCCCGGATGATCTGGTCGTGCCGCACCAACCCCACGCTCATGGCATTGACCAAGCAGTTCTCCGAATAGCTTTCGTCAAAGACCACCTCGCCCGCCACCGTGGGAATGCCCATGCAATTGCCGTAATCGGCGATGCCGTGCACCACACCTCTA
>CAZLND010000186.1:0-5662 GCA_964560635.1 uncultured bacterium
TACCCAGAAGCTTTGAAGATCGCCTATCGAGCGGGAACGGTCACGGGAATGTTGGCTGTAGGGCTGGGGCTTCTTGGCGGGACGATCGTTTTCATGGTCATGGGCGTCGCGGCGCCGGACGTGCTTTTGGGCTTTGGTTTTGGCGGAACAGTGGTGGCCCTCTTCATGCGCGTGGGCGGCGGTATCTATACGAAGGCCGCTGACGTCGGGTCCGACCTGGTGGGTAAGGTCGAAGCGGGTATTCCCGAGGACGACCCTCGCAACCCGGGTGTCATCGCGGATCTGGTGGGCGACAATGTGGGCGACTGCGCGGGCATGGCCGCTGATATCTTCGAGTCCTACGGTGTGACCATCGTTTCAGTCCTCATGCTTGGCATTGCCTTGTTGCAATTGACCCACCGCATGGAATGGGTCATTTATCCCTTGCTCGTTCAAGCCGTTGGCGTCCTTTCCTCTATCTTGGGGACCAGCATGGTGAAGGGAAGCATCAAGGATAAGAACAACGCCCTCATCCCCATCATCCGGGGGTTCCTCATTTCAGCGGTCACTTGTTTGAGCCTTTCCGGGCTCGTGGCTTATTTCTACCTGCAAGACCTCTCCTGTGGTTGGTGGCGGCCTTTCATCTCCAGCTCCCTGGGTGTGATCTTGGTCATCGCCCTTTTCTTCCTCACGCGCTATTTCACGGAAGTTTCCAGCGCCCCGGTGAATGAGATCAAGGAAGCCACCCGCACGGGCCCGGCCACGGTCATCATCACGGGATTGGCCGTGGGCCTTGAATCCTCCGCTTGGGCGCTTTTGCTCATCTGCGCCGCTCTTGTCGTTTCCATCGTTAATTTTGGGTCCTTGCCCGTGCCCCTGGCGGACCGGCTCATTTACATCCTTTATGGAGTGGCCCTGACCGGCATCGGCATGATGACCCTTACCGGTGACAATCTGGCCATGGATTCTTTCGGTCCTATTTCGGACAACGCTAACGGCATCGGGGAAATGGCTTGGCCCAACCGCAAGGACGCCGAGACCCTGGAAGCCCGACGCATCATGAATTCCCTCGATGAGGCGGGCAATACCACCAAGGCCATTACCAAGGGTGTGGCCATCGGTTCGGCCGTCATGGCATCTGTTTCCCTTTTTGGTTCCTTCCTCGTGAACGTGACCGACGCTCAAAAGATACTCAATGTGCCCTTGGCCGACCAACTGGCGACGGTCGGCATCCGTGTCTCCGAACCCACCGTGATGGTTGGTATGTTCATTGGCGGGCTTTTGCCCTGGTTCTTCTCATCAGCTGCGATCAAGGCCGTGGGCCGCGCCGCCACCCTCGTCGTCAACGAGGTTCGGCGTCAATTCCAGGCTGGCGTCCTGCGGGGTGATGTGAAGCCGGATTACTCGCGTGTGGTCAATATCTGCACCGTGGCCGCTCAAAAAGAACTGTTGAGTATGTCCCTTTTGGTGGTCATCACCCCTATTTTGGTGGGCATTCTTCTACAAGTAGAAGCTCTCGGCGGATTCTTGGCCGGGGCCATCCTTTCGGGTCAGCTTCTGGCAGTATTCATGGCCAACGCGGGTGGCGCTTGGGACAACGCCAAGAAGGCCGTGGAAGATGAATCGAGCGACCCTGGGCAGAATTTAGGTAAGGGCTCGGAGCGTCACAAGGCCAGCGTGGTGGGTGACACCGTGGGTGACCCCCTGAAGGACACTGCGGGCCCGGGTTTGAACCCCATGATCAAGGTCGTCAACCTGGTCTCGGTCATCATCGCTCCCATCCTTGTCCAGCACACCCATTTGGAACTTTTCGGTTGGCTCTCGGTCATCGTTCTTTCGGCCGTCCTTATTTGGAGCTTCCGTCATAGCCGCCGCGAGGTTTCCCATCACTGGCGCGAGACCTTCAAACGGGTCATTTTCCGGAAGAAAAAGTAAGCCGAGTCCCTCCGGTTCAAACCACGTGGCCGATATTCCGATAGGATGTGGGATTGTCCCCCATGACCTTCTTGAACTGCCTGCAAAAATAGTTGCTGTCGGAAAACCCCACCGTCATGGCGATCTGTGTGATCGATGATCTCGACTTCAATAAAAATTCGCAGGCCCGGTAGATCCTGAACTCGATCAAATATTGCTTGGGCGACCGCTGGTATTTCCTTTTGAAAACCCTGAAAAAATGACTGGCCGACATTCCCGCCATCTTCGCCAACTGGTCCACGCTCATTTCCTGTTCGAAATGTTCCGTCAGATAGGTCACCACCGCCTCCAGCTTTTCACTGTCCCGGCGGTCGATCGGGTCGGAGACGGAATATAGCCTGGAAAGTTGGACCACCAGGTTGAGGAACAGGGACTTGACGGTCACGTGATAACCCGGGGGCTTGCCTTCCCATTCCTCCTTCATCAGCCCGATGATCTTGGACACGTGGGCCAGGTCCCCGTGGGAAAGGTGGAAGTGGGCCGTGAAATCCCCCGATCGAGGATGTGGTGCGCCGGTTTTGAAAAGGGCCTGATAGCCGGACATCTTTCTTAAAAAACTCCCCTCCTTTTCCAAAAGGACGGGGTCATAGATCACGTTGAAAAGTCTCAAGCCCGCTGCCTTTTCATAGCCGTGGATGTCCTGTTGTTTCAATACGAAAACATCGCCTGGCGACACCGTATAGGTGCGACCATTGATCGTATGAAGCCCCTTGCCGCCCAGGATCACCATGATCTCCGCGAAATCGGCGTGGCGGTGCTGGGGAAAGGAAGGGTCCTGCAGGATGCTGTGCTGAACGATGAAAAACAGGCCGTTGGAGATGTACTTGGACTGGATGCGGAAGGTTTTGATCATGATAGTTTTGTCCTGTCACCAAGCAGAATCCTGAAGGCGCACGGGAAAAGGGTGTGGGATAAATATAACACGGTTGCCCGATGGCGGGGGCCGTTCCTGGACGCTTGCAGGCGGCTGGAAAAGCGTCATTAAGGGCGTGATCACGGGAAATATTATCGGCTTCACAAGCCACGGGAGGGAATGACATGGATGAGTATCTTTTAGACTTGATCGGGCGGATGGATCGCCCGGTGGAATTGGGGAAGGAAAAGAGTCTGGCCATCCATCGATCGGATTCGTGGATGGCCTTTCGGGAAGCCGAGAGACTCGATCAGGCGAAGCATGTTGTCCCCTTGGTGTCCTTCATTGAAACGGAACAACGGGCGGAATTAAGGGGTTGGGCTTATTTCATTTTGGGGCACATCGCAAAGAACGGCGCGGACGCGGAGACGACCCAATATCTGATAAGCCGTGTCGGATACGAACGCGACAGACAACCGCTTATCATCCTGCTGGAGCGGATCAAGGTGCTTCCCAAACCGGAAGGGATGGATGTGGGGCCGATCCTGGAGTTGTTGAAATACCAAGAGCTCCTGGTGCGGCATTCCGCTATCCGGGCCTTGGATCATTGTTCCGGCGCGGAAGTGGAGGAAGCTTTGGCGGACGCGCTCGATGAATCGAAGGACCCTGAGGATTTCATGTGCGCAAACGAGGTGCTTGGAAAGATCGGCACTTTAAGATCGATCCCTTTCTTGGAAAAAAGGAGGTATTTCAACAAGCGCGGTTTCGCGAATTCAGTCGGATCCGCCGTGGCGGAGATCACCAAAAGGTGCGGGACTTGGGAGGCCATCCAAGCGGGTTCTGTTGGAAGGGGAAAAGAGGTGTAGCTCCCTTATCCTTTGTCCGTCCCGCAATCATCGGAATAAATTCATGTCTCGTTTTTCAAAATCATGGCGATTATTGGGAATTGGGATATGGCGTTTTTTTTAATAGCTGGTACGATGTACCGGTTGTAGAAACGACGCCGTTCATGAAAAACCATCGGAAAGGTCCTTTTACAAATGAAATCAAAGTCATTCTTGCTGGCTTTCGCGGTGTGTTCTTTCTTGGCGGCGCAGGTCCAGGCCAAACCCAGCCAAGTTGTCATGGGTTTTTCCGCCACTTGGTTCGACGAGCAATGCCCCCCCGAGTATTACAACTATGACTCCTTGACCTTCCTGGGCCGCTCCTTCTTGACGCCCCGGCCGGACGGCAGCATCAGCGTGCCAGGCAATTATTTCAACCAGAAGATGGAAGACCTGGCCCGTCAACATGGCGTCAAACTCCTGATGGCCCTAGGCGGGGAAGCGGCGGACGCCAACAACTGGCTTTCGGTCGCCCGCAATCCCAAATATTTCGACCGCTTCTGCAAGGAACTTGAACAACTCTTCAAAGACCATAACTATGACGGCGTTGATATCGATTGGGAACCCTCGGCCTTGACCACGGAGGACGGGGTGGCCTTTTGCTCCTTCATGAAGAATCTCCGGGCCCATTTTCCCAAGATCGTCATCACCACCGACCTGGGTCCCAGCGACTACTGGATCGGTCATTTCCCCTCCTGGGAAGATATTTATAACAACGTGGATTACGTCAATGTGATGGTCTATGTCTTCAGCGGGGCTTGGGGCGGGGTAGCGGGTCACGATTCACCTCTTTACCCGGCGGGCGCCTATAAGCCCGAGGCTGGCTATTCGGTGGACGAAGGCATGAAAAACCTGTCGGGCAATCACAAGGTCCCTCTCTCCAAGCTACTTTTAGGTATCACCTTTTGGGGCGACCAATTCAATACCAACCATATCGGTGATACCTTCCCCAAGAACCAATCGGGGCAGGGCGGGGAGATCTCCTATCCGGACACCATGAAGTTCATCCTGTCAGGTGATTTCACCGAGAAGTGGGACGATAAGGCCGCCGTGCCCTACTTGGAACAAAAGGTTCTGGGCCATGTGGTTTCCTACGAGAACGAAAAGTCCATCGCCCTGAAGTGCGATTACGCCCGCAAAATGGGCTACGCCGGTGTCATGATCTGGCACGTGGGATCCGACGTATGGGGGAATCACGCTCCCCTCATGGATTCCCTGGCGAAGGCTTGCGACGCCCCGGTCCAGACTTTCCCGAAGGAATTCCTTTTGAAACAATTGGCGGACCTGCAAGCCAAAGCCACTGAGCGCAAGGGCTACCTGGACCAAATGAACCTGCTCATCCAAAAGGGCGGGGGCAAGACCACACCGTCCCCCTGGATCGGCGGTTACAGTCCCTCCGCGATAGCCCAATCCTCCGAAGCTGATATCGAGAAGGAAAGGCTTGCCAAGGCGAAGGTCCTGGGGACCATTGAAAGCCTCATTGCCAAGGCCCAGACCACTTTCCTGAAGGCGCCGGTCGCCAAGGGCAAGGCTTTGGATAATAGTAAAGTCCTCCTGGTGGATAACTTCGAAAGTGGAATGACCAAGAGCAAGCTCGACACCATGTGGACGGTCGATTTCGACCATAACAACCTGGGTACGGACGTTAAGGACGCGGCCAAGTTTGTCGTGAAAAAGGGCGCCCACAACTCAAAGTTCTGCGCCCGCATTTACGGCCATTATGGCCGCAGTATGGCTCCTTGGCCTTGGGCGTCGCTTCTTTGCGACTTGGACGCCATGGGAGGTCCGGTGGACCTGAGCGGTTTCAAATCCATCCAGTTCATGGTCAAGGGTGACGGGAAGAAATACGAAGTGTCCTTGGACAACCCGAAGGTGATGGATTACGCCAACTTCCGCAGTGAGTTCGAAGCTCCCAAGAAATGGACCAAGGTCACATTACCGTTGTCCGCCTTCCATCAGCCCAATTGGGGAG
>CAZLND010000187.1:0-1620 GCA_964560635.1 uncultured bacterium
CCTTTCCTTCCTCATAAGCGAATACATCCTGCAAAATAATGACGTCCCCTTCCATCCCTTGGATGGCCGAGACCTGGGTCACGGAACGCTTGCCGCCTGGTAGGCGGCTTTGTTGTACCACCAGGTGGATGGCACGAGCGATCTGTTCGCGAATGGCTTTAACCGGCAGTTCCAACCCCGTGAACAAGCACATGGTTTCCAAACGGGAAAGTACGTCCCGGGGCGCGTTGGCATGGGCGGTGGTCAATGACCCGTCATGGCCGGTGTTCATGGCCTGGAGCATATCCAATGCCTCGCCTCCACGGCATTCTCCAACCACGATCCGGTCAGGTCTCATGCGAAGGGAATTGATGACCAGATCCCGGATAGCCACCTGTCCTTTTCCCTCCAGGTTGGCTGGGCGGCTTTCCAAACGGACCACGTGGTCTTGACTCAATTGCAATTCAGCGGAATCCTCGATGGTGACGATGCGTTCATTGGAAGGGATGAAATTGGAGAGGACGTTGAGAAGGGTGGTTTTTCCGGACCCCGTTCCCCCTGAAACGATGATGTTCTTTTTCGCCCGGACGCAAGCGCCCAAGAAATCCGCCGCTTCCTGGGTGAGGGACCCATAGCGGACAAGGTCGGCGACGGCCAGCTTCTTTTTTGAGAATTTCCGGATGGTCAAGACGGGACCATTCAGGCTCAAAGGCGGAATGACCGCGTTGATACGTGAACCATCCTGCAGGCGTCCATCCACATAGGGTTGGCTCTCGTCGATGCGCCGTCCGATAGGCGCCAATATCCTCTCGATGGCGGTCCGAAGCTGTTGGTCGTTCAAGAACCGGACATCCGACTTCTCCAACAGACCCTTTTTCTCCACGAAAATATCCTGCGCCCCGTTCACCATGATCTCGGTGACTTCCTCGTTCTGCAACAGGGGTTCCAAAGGGCCCAATCCGAAGGCCAGGTTGAGGGTTTCAATCACGAGTCTTTGACGGGTTTCCCGGTCGGAGATGTTCATTCCTTGGATAAGATCGTTCAAGATCTCCCTGGCTTTAGGTTCCAGGACTGACCTTTGCAGAACGTCGCTATTGGGTTGGTCCTTCAAGGCTCCGGATCGCCTCAAGTGCTCTAGTAACTTCTGATGGAGGTGATGTATGTCCTCCAGGGAAAGGGTGGGAACGGGCTTTGTGGAAGGGGCATGTTCGACTTTCCCACTTTGAGCGGGGGTTGTCGGGGTCATTTGAAGCTTTTCGACCAATGGCACAAGGGCTTTTTCCAGAGTGGGTGTCAGGACGCCGTTCTCGAACAATTGGAAGGAAAAGTCCGCGCCCAGGAAAGGGATCGACCCCGCGATTTGAATGCGGTCCGCTAAAGAAGAAACATCCTTCGGAATGGACTGGGAGGAATTCTCTTGGTTGAAAATAAGGTGAAAGCTGGCCAGGTCCAAATGGGCCGCTAAGAGGCGCTTTTTCCATAGTTTGAGGGCGTTGAGTGAAGTGGCGTCCGGTGCGCAAACCAAGAAGACACGTGAACTTTTTTCCAAAAGGGAAAGGGCTTCGTCGCTCGGAAAGGAAGAGAGATCCAAGAAGATCTGGCTGAACCAGGAAGATAGTTTTTCCAACAGGGTAAAACTGT
>CAZLND010000187.1:1630-5636 GCA_964560635.1 uncultured bacterium
CGGAGATCCGGCCTTCGTCCCCTAGGTTCAAAGGGATATAGGTCGATCCTTCGGGTGACATCGAGAAATAGTTCTCGATGAGTTTCGCGGTCAAATGTTCCTTGTAAGGCTCGAGTTGGCTTAAATAGTGAGTGGGAGCGGGAATGGAAAGATAAGAGGGGATCAAGGAATACGAAAAGGGTGTGGAATCGACCAGCGCGACTTTTTGGGAGTGCTTTTTTGAGAGGACTCGAGCTAAGAGAGCGGCGAGGAAGGAACAACCAACGCCCCCCCTAACGCCAAGGAACGAGGTGATCTGACCGGTGGTTCTTACCGATCCCACACCAATACCTCCCAATAGCCATCGCCGGAGGCGCCTTCATGATAAACGGCGGTGCGGACGACACCCTGGTCGTCTTGAAAAAGGAAAACATGAAGGGTTTCGGTGGTTTTGTCGACATTGGATTGGGCGGTTTCTTTGCGGTATTCCACCACCCGGCCCCAAGCGGGGTTCGTGGCTGGTTTGTGAAGGACCAGCGTTTTCGCGTTGGATTCGTTGACGACCGTTCTGGGCTTAGGAACAGGGGTTGGGGTCGCGGCCGGCAAAGGGGTGGGAGTCGGTTCGTCCAAGACCTGGATGGCTTGTTCCGCGGAGGCTTTTGCCTTGGCAATGGCTGTGGAGGATACGAATGAGATCGAAAGAATGGTGAAAAAAAGTAACAAAAAATTCATTGGAGAGCCGAGGGAAGTAAGGGAACGTTCTGATCTCATCGAGGGTTTACAGGTTAAGGTCGGTCGTGGCGGCGTCGACTACGTTCTTGAAAACATCCTTATAGGGATCGTATCCAGCTAGTTTGAACAGTCGGGCCAAAGTGAAGCGGGAAGTCAGGA
Organism: uncultured bacterium; assembly: GCA_964560635.1. Classification (GTDB taxonomy): domain Bacteria; phylum Oederibacteriota; class Muellerivitia; order Muellerivitales; family Muellerivitaceae; genus CAZLND01. The sequence continues at coordinate 2,501 of CAZLND010000187.1, forward strand.
TATTCAGGGCGTTCAGGTCGTCCTCGGGAGAACCGCTCATAGGCGGCCCGGCGTCGATGGTGGCCGGGGCACCGGCGACAACGGAAGCGTTGGTAGGAAGGATGGTGCCGGAAATGGCCGAAGGGGCGTTGCTCAATTCGATGGGAGCCTTGGTCCGAGCCACATACCGTTGTTTCAGGTTACGAACGTCGTCATAAGTCAGGAAGAACTGGTAAAGCTTATCGTTCGACCAGTCGAAGAACATCCGCTCGCAGATGATCTTGGAGAATATCTTCTTTTCTTTTACCGAGAAGATGGAAAGAAAATCGGCGGGATGGCCGAAACGGTTGGTGGCGGGTTTTTCATCCACCCAAACCATGGTGATGGGCATATTCAACATGACTTCAAGCTTGTCCTTGGCGTCCTTGGTGTCCTTGGCGTTGGGATTGATGATGTCCAAGACCCGATAGAGCCCGAAGCCGAGCTTGAAGTTGATCTTCTTGACCTTGAAGCCGGGGGGAATGCTTTCTTTCCAAACTTCCTTGCCATCCTCGTTGTAGCCCATGTAGCGGTAATAGTCCCAGTGAACTTGAAGCAATGAGACCTGGTTGATGACGAAATTGGCGAAGCGGTTGACATATCCCTTTTGGATGGCGTTCGACTGGGGCCATTTCTTGGCCAGGATGGTCAGCGCTTTCACGCAACCCTCGAAATCCTTGGTCATGAAACAGCATTGGGAATAATAGTAGAGAGAATTGGCGTTCAGCGTGGGGTCGCCCGAACTGAGGGCGATCTTCTTGAAGATGTCCTTGGCTTGGTCGAACTTTTTGTTCAGGTAAAGCAGGTTGGCGTAGTGATAAACATCGGCCAATTCGGTTTCGGTGATGGCGTGAGAGGGTTTAGGGCCCGCGAAGGAAAAGGCGAAAAGGAGGAGTAAAAGAAAGGGCTTTTTCATGGCAGGGAGTATATTAATCCAGGGTTACGAAGGCCGTCAATTCATTTTGCTCCGGAAACCCTTGTAGATAAACGTTTTTGTAACCGAACGGGTTGTCACGGGGGCAAGCGAAAGGGTAAAAAGGGAAGCATGAAACTCAACACTAAACCCTGGTTGAAGATTTTCCTATTAGGTGGGGCGCTCCTTCTTGGCGGAGCTTCCTGTCATAAAACGCTCAAATCCGACATGCCGGTCTTTACCCTTCATATGGGTGGGCGGGAAGTGCAGGTCGAGGTCGCCAACAAGCCGGCCACCCGTTTTTCGGGACTGATGTACCGCCGTGAATTGGACGAGGACACCGGGATGCTGTTCATCTTCCCTGATTCAGCACGCCGGGCTTTCTGGATGAAGAATACCCTTATCCCTTTGAGCGTGGCCTTTATCGATGAAAAGGGGGTCATTGAGAACATCCTCGAAATGCCCCCGGAGACCGAGCAGAACTTCCTTTCGAATGGCCCGGCGAAGTTCGTTCTGGAGATGAACACGGGTTGGTACACCAAGCGGGGCGTCAAACCGGGGGACAGTATTCTGGATGTGCTGAAAGCCCCGACGGCGGTGGAATGAAAGTTATCGGGTTGACGAACTCGAACCCTAACTTTCCGATCCGGTCTGGCCAACCAGACTTGGGGTCACGAATATGACCAGTTCGGTCTGGGTCTTTTGCTCGTTCGTGAAGCGGAATAGTTCTCCAAGGACCGGGATGTCACTCAGCAAGGGTATTCCTGAAGTTGATTTTTGGTTTTCCTCATCAATGAGTCCCGCGATCACTAGAGTGCTTCCACTCCTCATATAAACGGTTGTTTCGGCCCACCGGGTCCTGAGGGCCGGGATGACGATCCCATTGCCCGTACTCACGGAGTTGGCCGCGTCGACCCCGCTGACCTCGGCCCTAAGCGAGGCGAGGATATTCCCCGTACCGTCGATGGTCGGCTTAATCTTCAGCTTGACCCCATAAGGTTTCCATTCAACGTTGGTCGAACCCAGCTGGTTCTGGGTCACGTAGGGGATCTCGCCTCCGGCCAGGAAACTGGCATCCTCTCCGCTGACGGCAAGGAGTTTTGGTTTCGACAGGACCTTGGCTTTACCCCGGTCGATCAACAATTGGATGCTGGCGGCCAGGCCTTGCCGACTTAAGGAGCCGAAGGACGTCAGGGGCGGCGGGAAATTCTCGCTCACATTTAAGTTGTTGGGGGTGATGGGGCCAGTGACCACCGTTGTGGAGCCGAGCGCCGTGCTCCCGGTCGGGGAAACGGAGCCCCAGCTGAGGCCCGCTTTCAGGGCGCTTTGCGAGTTGATCTCCATTATCTCCACGCTGACTTCGACCATGGATCTCTTGAGGTTGTGGTTGGTGACCACGATCGTTTTGGCCTCCTTTTCACCGTTGGGGGTAATGAAGATCAGGTTCGTGGTCCCGGGGGATTTAGCCGAAAGGAGGATCTCTTGGTCGCTGACGGAAGTCACGTTGGCAACGGCGGGATCGCCAATGGCCACTTTGTCGGCCGGGTCCACGTGAAATAATTTCGAATCCCCAACCGCCAGGCGAACGGTGGTTTGGGAAGCCGAAACATAGTCGAGATTCAAGAATAGACAGAGTAAACCAAGGCCGATCTTTTTCATGTCATTCCCCTTGTTTTGGATCATCTTGACCGAGGTCCCCCTTTTGGAGTGAAACGGCCCAGTTTCGACATGATCTCCGCTTCGCTTTGGGGCGGAACGGAAACGATCTCCTCGTCATTGGGCGCCCTCAAGATGAGCCGCAAAGCTTTACCTTCCAAATACATCAGGATCTCGGCTTGCTCCGGCGTGACGGATAAGGTGACCGTGTTATAAGCCCCGCTCTCGGAGGCGTTGGTTTCTTGGGTCTTTTTGGATCTCGAGGATCCGCTGAACCTTTGACCGACCGCCAGGACCTGGAGGTTTTGAAAAGCGAAAGAGGTCGTTTCCCGTTTGTTCGAATCGATCTTGGCCAAGAGATCCACGTGGTTCCCGGGGCGGATAAGCCCGCCAACGCCGCTGGTCTCGCTCACTTCGAGCGTGTAAGCCCGAAAACCGGGGTTCAGGGTCAAAGCCAAGGTTTCCTCGCCCTCACCGAATTTATTGGAAAGGATGGGTTCGCCGGCCGAGATGGCGGGGCTCCGTCCGGGGGACGTCATCGTGGGCGTC
>CAZLND010000188.1:0-5615 GCA_964560635.1 uncultured bacterium
ACCATCACGACTTGGGATTCGGTCGAGGTCTGCCCAAAGGCGTCCGAATTGGTCACGGTCACGTAGTACTTCCCGTTGGAAACGGGGTTCCCCGCGCTGTTGTTACCGTCCCAGCTGGCGATGGAGGCCCCGCCCACATCCACATAAGCGGTCCCGCCCAAAGTGGTGATGGTGGGGTTCTGAAGGTCGAAACTCGTCACCTGAGATGACAATTCTTGGGTGGAGATATGTTTCACCAATTCCCCGGTCTCGTTATAAACATCGATCTTCACGTCATAGAGCTTGGCCAAGGTCAGGCTCACTTGCGCCGACTTGGGAACCCCGTTATTGAAGGTCACTACGGCGTGGTTGGTAAGAACAGCCCCATCTTGAACGAAATTGTCCACGCTCGCTTGATAGGTCAAGGTCACCGCGCCCACCGGCAAACTACCGGTCCAATTCCAGGTCAGGGTCGATCCCGCTTGAGTGAAGGTCCCTCCCAATGGAACGGGCGTGGTCGCCGCCACGAAGATCATGTGGTTCGGCAGGACGTCCTGTACCTGCACGTTGGAAGCGGTACTTCCGATCACATTCAGGACCACTTTATAGGTCACAACGGACCCCGAACTCACCACCGTTTGGGAAGCGCTCTTGGTGATATCGATCACGGGGTTCGGCGTGTTGGTCACAGTAAAGGTGTTGGTGCTCGTCGACGTCGATGTGACCGTCGCCGTGTTCGTGGGCGTCTTCGTGTTGGTCGGGGTGTTGGTGGAGGTGAATGTGCTGGTATTGGTGAAAGTGTGGGTCGGGGTACGAGTCCATGTCAAAGTGGGCGTATTGGTAAAGGTCGAGGTATTGGTGGGTGTTCTCGTATCGGTCGGAGTGTGGGTATTCGTGGGTGTATTCGTGTTCGTGGGCGTGTTGGTCGAAGTGAACGTGTTGGTGAAAGTCCTAGTGTTCGTGGGTGTATAGGTGTTGGTCGGGGTGCGGGTATCGGTAGGCGTATTCGTGTTTGTCGGCGTGTTGGTAAAGGTGGGAGTGTTGGTATTCGTGAAGGTATTGGTCACTGTAAAGGTGTTGGTAAAGGTCCGAGTGTTGGTCGGGGTAAAGGTATCGGTGGGCGTATTGGTGTTGGTGGGAGTATTCGTGTTCGTGAAGGTATTGGAAACCGTATAGGTATTGGTCGGGGTGCGCGTCCACGTCAAGGTGGGCGTATTCGTCGAGGTGAAAGTATCCGTGGGAGTGTTGGTGTTAGTGGGCGTGTTGGTATTGGTGAAAGTATTGGAAGGAGTGGAAGTGTTGGTGAAGGTGAAGGTGTTAGTGACCGTATTGGTGTTGGTCGGCGTCGAGGTATTGGTGAAGGTGTTGGTCGGGGTCCGCGTCCACGTCAAGGTGGGCGTATTGGTCACGGTAAAAGTATTGGAAGGTGTAAAGGTGTTCGTGGAGGTATTCGAAGGGGTGGCCGTGTTGGTGACGGTGAACGTCGACGTGAACGTCGGCGTATTGGTGGAAGTGTTCGTATTGGTCTTGGTGAAGGTGCTGGTGGAGGTGAAAGTCGCCGTGGCCGTATTCGTGGCGGTCGCTGTATTGGTGGAAGTGGAAGTGTTTGTCTTGGTGGAGGTATTGGTGGCGGTCGAGGTTGCGGTGGCGGTGTTGGTCGAGGTCGACGTATTGGTCTTGGTAGCCGTATTGGTGGAGGTCGAGGTGCTGGTCGCCGTACTGGTGGCGGTAGCGGTAGCGGTGGCCGTGAAGGTCTTAGTGGAAGTCGATGTCGAGGTGCTGGTCGAGGTGGAGGTGCTGGTGGAAGTCGAAGTGGATGTCGAAGTGAAGGTCCGAGTGGAGGTCGAGGTGCTGGTGGACGTGGAGGTCGAGGTCGAAGTGCTGGTCGAGGTCCTGGTCGAGGTGGAGGTGGACGTGGAAGAACTGGTAGAAGTGGAGGTACTGGTGGAAGTGGTCGTGAAAGTGCGGGTCGCCGTCGCCGTCATCGTGGAGGTCGGGGTGTTGGACCGGGTCGGCGTGGGTGTTGGCGTGGTGCAGGTCACGGCATTGGCCAAGGCGTTCAACCAGAAGGTACCTTTCGTGGTCTTACCCCAGTCCGGTAAGGCGTTCGACATCCAGTAGCTCAACCCCGCGGAACCCGCTCCCACCACGCTGGGGGGGACCGCGTAACTCTTCATATCGACATAAGGAAGACCCCCGCCGATCTTGTCCGGCGCGTTACCCAATTGAGGCCCGCCTTCATTCAGGATGATCGAGGGAGGACTGACCGTACCTGGCACAGTGAAACTGTCGCTTCCGGCCGGATCGACCCCCGCGTCACTATCGTTGGGCAATCCGCCCCCGCCGATACGCGTGAACCCATCCCCCGCTGGGGTCGTGGCGCAAGTATTCCCGCAAAAACTCATATTGGCCGGAGTGGGTGGGTCGCCCGAGAAAATGAAATTGCCGCCGCCATCCCCGGTGAGCCAGGCGAACAATCCATCAGCGAGTGTGACCGTGCTCGTCGTGGTGGCTCCGGGATTCTGGTAGACGACCATGATGGAAGCGTTCAACAACCCCCAAGGGTTCGAGCCGCCATTGTTGGTGATGGTGTAAGTATGGGTCCCCGTGGTGACCAAGCCGGTGATGTCATAACGCTCATTGCAAAAATCGATGTTGTCGACTTGAACGCTGGTCGTATTGTAAGAAGGGTTGTACCAGGGTACAGCTAGGTTGGCATAACCCGTGTTGGAACCCGACACGGAAGTTCCATTGACGTTGTAGCTGTTGTAACAAGAACCATAATTGCTCTGGACCAATTGGACGGTTTCCAAATAAGCGGCCACGATATTGACCCCGCCCGGAACGGTCAGGTTAATGGGAGCGTTCCCCGCACCAGAGTTGTTGGGCAACCAAGTCGCGGCCCCCGTGGAATAGCCATAGCCTAAGCCCGTCCATATACCGAACTGACTGATCTGCATTTGGTTTTTGTTGGTCGTTACACCGCCTTTGCCAACGCTACAGTTCGGGGCGAAATTGGTTGGCGTACCATTGGCCAAAAGAACGGTAGGAGCAAAAAGGGTCAAGGAGACACTGGTCAGGATCAACCCAACCATTCCCTTGAATCGATTTTCTAAACAATTAAAGAGCTTCACTTTTTCTCCATGTCCCTCGACACAATTTCAAAACGACAACCCAAGCTTTTCCTTGACCCAGTCCTCTTCATTGACAAAATCTAGACGGCGAAAGTGCGATTCCTTCCAAAAATCGTTTGCAGTTCTTTATTAATCGTATCACCTAAACCGATTAAATTAGCCAAAAAGCGCTTTTTTTGATGAGAGGTGGAAGGGGTGTCGTTTGTTGGGCGTTATTAGAGCAAATGCGATGCCAAATTAATAGTGAATTTTGAGGTTTTTTTCAATGGAACCAGGGGTTACCCCTGGTAAAACTTGGCCCTTTTCGGGGCTCTTTCTTGAAGGGGCCAGGTGAACAGAACTCCTTTTCTCGGTCAATTGCCCTTTCAACCCAAGGCAAAAAACCGGGTTAGCTCTTAAAACCTTACCTATATAGGCTAAGATAGATTTCCTTATGAAATGGATCAAAACACTTCCCCTTCTGGTCGCCTTCTTATTGGTTTCCTCGGCGAAGGCCGATTTTGGGAACTGGTTCGTGGCCAACAAACGCCTCTCCACCACCCTGGATTCCCCAACTAAAAAGCTCTCCTATCGGTTCACTTGCCAGGAAAACATGACCCTCTCGGCCATCGCGGTCTATTGCTTGGAAGCCCTGACCCCCTGCCCTTCTTATCAGTTGAGCCTACAAGAGGATGAGAAGAGCTCTCCCACCGGTACCCCTCTCTCCTCCTGCAGTTATGTCCCCCAGGGCCACACTTGGTCCACCCTCCCCATGGACGCGGCTACCCTCATCAAGGGAAAGGTCTATCACATCGTCCTGGAAGTGGACATGATGCGGGGCGGCGGGCATCCGGTGGGAAGCATCGGTTCCTCGAACCAGGCCTCCTTCCTTTCTACCGACGTCCTCAATCACATGCACCCGAACGATGGAAGTCCCGACCCAAAAGCCAACACCCTTTTTTACGATGGTTCCAAATGGAAGACCCTGGACCAGGAACCGGTTTACGCCCTTTACGGCGTCGGGTCCAAATTCCAAGGGGACCCTTACGACGACCCGGGGGCGCGGCCCATCTATGGAAAGGTCCTCCAGGGCCAATCCCTTCATTTTCACTGTGGTTACACCGGGAAGGCCTTAGCCTTCCGGATACGGAAGCGCGGCGATCCTTCCACCCTGAAATACCAGATCCTCGTGAACGACTATAAGAACCATTCCTGCAAACCCCTCTGCCCTGCGGTGCTGGTCCCCCACGACCAAGTCGCCTCCAATTTCCAATGGGTGACCGTCGGCATACCCGATGATGTCCAAAGACTTTTCCGCTCCGAATGCTGGTTCTTCGTATTCCAGACCGATTCGGGCCGACCCGCCAAGAACGAGGATGGATGCGAGGATTGTTATCTTTTGTCCGACCTTGGGAATTCGGGCGGACCCGCCAAAGCCGCTGACCTCACCTTTGACGGGGGTCCCCACCTTTCCAGGGCCGTCCTTTTCAACGACGCTTCCGACCTGACCCGGTGGCTTGACCAGTTCGAGCGGGACTCCAATGTGGGGGTCTTGGGCCCCCCTTGCCCTGTCGAGAACCCCCAAGAGGTGCCCCCCATCCCCACTCCCCTCTTTCTTGAGAACGAACCGAGACACGAGCCATGAGAAAAGCTCCCCTCCTTGCGCTCTTATTCCTTTACGCGAGGGCTTGGGCCGCCGAGCCGGTGATGGACAGTAACCTATTTCAAATTTCACGGGCCTCGGCTTTCGGGACCGTTCAAACGGGGCGCTTCGCCAACGCCGAAAGCACTGAACAAAAAGCCTTGACCATCGTTCAAGAACAGTTCGGCCCCGTCCATCCTTCCGTGGTCCCCGTATTGAACGACCTGGCCACCATCCAACGTTACGAGGCCAAATACCGGGAGGCCGAGAAAAATTACCGTTGGGGCTTGGCCATTCGCCAGGAAAAACTTGGCCCCTCGGACCCCCAGGTGGCTGAGTCCCTGTCTTATTTGGCGGGTCTTTACACCGATCTAGCCGCCTATGACCAAGCTTTGCTCGATTATCAAAGAGCCCTTTCGATCCGGGAAAAGATCGACGGGAATGGTTCCTTGGAAGTGGCTGGCATCCTCCTGGACATGGGTAACCTTTTGATCTTGATGGATCGGGAAAAAGAAGCCACCGCCGCCTTGAAGCGCTGTCTTTCCATCCAAGAAAAGACCTGGGGCCCCGAGGACTTGAGGATCGTGGAAACCCTGGAGCTGTCTTCCCGGGCGGCCCAGATCGGGGGGAACCGGGAACAAGCCGAGGGATCCCTTTCCCGGGCACTGGCCATCCGGCAAAAGGCCTTCACCCCCGACCGGTTGGAGATCGCCGATACCCTGCAAAAGCTGGCCGACCTTTACCGTTACGAGGGGCTCCCAGACAAGGCCAAGGAGCTTTATTTGAAGGTCGCTCAAGCCAGGGACAGGCTGACCGGGACCGACCTGTATTTGATGCAGCCCAATCTTTATCGGGCCGCTTTGACCGACCTGGCCCTAGGG
>CAZLND010000189.1:0-3099 GCA_964560635.1 uncultured bacterium
TGCATTACCGCTTGGTGGATGTCTCGACCATCAAGGAATTGGTGAAGCGGTGGTATGGGCCCGAGTTCCAGGCGCCCAACAAGAAGCAGAAGCACAAGGCTTTGGATGATATTTTGGAGACCATCGAAGAACTGAAGTTCTACCGCAAAACCGTTTTCAAGTCAGCGAGTGGCGGTTAGCGGATAGCTGTTAGTCGGTCTTTGAATTCTCGGCTATCTGCCACCAGCTAGCGGCTTGTTTTTCTTTTGCCTTTGCTGTCGTAAAAGTTCTGATGCCAACCCCATGCGGTCTTAAGGATGTTCTCCAAGCTGGAGTGTTCCGGTTTCCACTTCAGGACTTCCATAGCCTTCTTGGACTGGGCCACCAGTTCGGGCGGGTCGCCCGCCCGGCGGGGACCATAGGCCACGGGGATCTTGAGCCCCGTCACTTCACCGGCCTTATCGATGACTTCCTTGACCGAATAACCATGCCCCGTCCCCAGGTTGAAAAAATCGCTCTTATCCGCCGACATCATCCGTTTCAAGGCCAGGTAATGGGCTTGGGCTAGGTCGGTGACATGGATGTAGTCCCGCACGCAAGTCCCGTCCGGGGTCGCGTAATCCTGCCCGAAGACGGTGATCTCCTTTCGCCTTCCGGCGGCGGCGTCCAGGACCAAGGGGATGAGATGGGTTTCCGGGTCGTGGACCTCTCCGATCTCGCCCGAGCTGTCCGCGCCAGCGGCGTTGAAATACCGTAAATAGGTCGACCTTAATCCATAAGCCCGGTCATACCAGGCCAGGATGCGCTCCAGCATCCATTTGGAATCGCCATAGGGATTCACCGGGTTTTGAGGATGGTCTTCGGGGATGGGTACTTTCAGGGGATCGCCATAGGTGGCGGCAGTGGAGGAGAGGATGAAATAACGGACCTTCCGGTCCAACATGACCGAGAAGAGGTTCATGGCGTTGGTCAGGTTGTCTTGGTAATACTTCTGGGGGTTGGCCACCGATTCGCCCACCGCGATGTGGGACGCGAAATGCATGACGGCCTGGGGTTTGTATTTCTGGAAGGCCTTGAGCAGTTGGGCCCGGTTGGCCAGGTCACCCTTCACGAAGACTCCCGCCTTCACCGCCCAGCGGTGCCCCTCGGAAAGGTTGTCATAGGTAATCGGCTCAAAGCCGTTGGCCTGGGCTTCCTTGACAGCGTGACTGCCGATATAACCCGCCCCGCCGGTGATAAGAAGGATCGGTTTTTTCGCCAATGGTCGCCCCCTTTTGCGGTATGAAATCTTGATATTTTTTTAACCAAATCTTGATAAAAAGACCCGAAAACCCTTGTTTAACCGGTAAACATTTTCCAAAGAATCGTAGTATTTATGACATGCCCAACAAAAGCTTTGAATATAATGCCGTCAACCATTTCTTCCAACGCCAAATCCTGTTTTGAAATAACGGGAACAAAACATTGTCCGCTAAAAAAACTGAAGCGATGCCCCATTCCAAGAACGCGTCCAACGCGTCGGCTTCCGCACCCCTCGATCCCACAGCCAGCATGAACCAAGGCTTGATGTCATTGTACCATGTGAGCGCCGAGCTCCAGTTCTCAAAACCCCTGCCCTCCCTTTTGAAGTCCATTCTCAAAGGCCTTAAGACCGGCACGGGTATTTCCAAAGCCGCCATCTACATCAAAGAAGAATCCTCCAACAGCCTCAAGGGCGCCTGTTCCATCGGTTTCAACGAGAAGAAGATCAGCGAGTCCAACATCTTTTTGACCCTCGAGGAAGAATTGGACCTATTGAAATCCAGCTCCTTCCCCAAGGACGAACTCGGCGGGGATGCTCAACCCCATGGCCGGCTCATTCAATTTCTCGAAACGGAAATCGATTTAAAATCCGTTTCCGTTCTTCCACTGGAGATCCGCGACAACCTTATCGGTCTATTGGTCTATGAAAAGCCCTCTTCCCTGCTCCAGCAGGAAATTTTGGTCATCTTCTCCCGCCAAGCGGCCCTGACCATCGAGAACGCCAAGCTTTTCGCCAAGGTGGAGGAAATGGCCCTTCGGGATACCCTGACCGGCCTTTACAACCGCCGCTACTTCCAACAGATCCTCGATTACGAAATGAACCGGGCTAAGCGTTACCGCCAGCCCCTTTCCATCGTCTTCCTCGATATCGACCATTTCAAAGAGATCAACGACACCTTCGGCCATTCCATCGGGGACCAGTTCCTCAAGCAGATCACGCAAAAACTGCAATCACTCTTTCGCACGACCGACCTTCTGGCCCGTTACGCTGGCGACGAGTTCATCGCTATCCTTCCCGCCACCCCCAATGATGGGGCCATGATCCTCGCCCAGCGCATCCAAAAGGTATTAAGTGAGTATCAAGTGATGGTGCGCGGCAGGACCCTACAGGTTTCGGTGAGCATTGGGGTGGATACCTACGAAAGCACCGAAGGCATCGGCGCTATTACTTTGATCGACCACGCGGACAAGGCCATGTACGAGGCCAAGAACCAGGGCCGCAACTGCGTGAAGAGCTACCAGGAAGTCCAGAAGGCTTTCGCCCACTAAGTTCGACCTGCCTACCGTTCCTTCCAATATGTGATCCTATTCACAATCAACCCTCAATACACAATTGAATTGATTGGTTAGAAAAGAACGTCAGCCGATGGCGAAGAGCTTCTTTTGGCCGTTGGCGGCGGAAGCGGGGGTTTCTTCCAGAACCTTGATGGTCTGCAGGCGGCCGTCGGACTGGCCGTTGATGCGGGCGCCCGAATCCAGGACATTCATCAGGTAGTTATAGATCTCCTGGGTGATGACCTCGCCGGGGCAAAGAACCGGGATTCCCGGCGGATAGGGGCATACGATCTCAGCGCAAACCTTACCCACCGAGCGTTTGAAGGGGATCTTGCGGGTCAATTTGGTCAGGGCCTCGCGGGGATTCACTTCTTTTTTGGGAATGAACGTGGGGAACACGATGCGCTTCCGTTTTTTCTGGTTCATGAACATGTCTTTGTAATCCACCACGATCTTCCGCAGGGCCTTCACCACTTTCTTCAGTTCTTTGGCCGTATTCCCCATGGATACGAATAAAAGCACGTTCTGGTGGTCCGACATCTC
>CAZLND010000189.1:3199-5614 GCA_964560635.1 uncultured bacterium
TGGTAACGGCTCATGTCCAGGGAGCCCAGGATGATGTAAGAGGGGCTGGTCGTTTGGAGCATCTGCAGGGTGGTTTTGAGCCTCAAAATGTCGACCCGCACGCCTTTGACGTGAAGCATCGAGCCTTGGCTCAAAGCCGCCAAGTGCTTGTGGGTGGATTGAACGCACATATCGGCCCCTGAGTCGATGGCCGACTTGGGAAAAGAGGGGTGGAAATGCAGGTGGGGCCCATGGGCCTCGTCCACCAGCAGGATCTTGTCGTGGTTATGGACGATCTCGGCGATGGCTTCTAGATCGGTCGTGAGCCCAAAGTAAGTGGGGTTGGTGACCAGGACCGCCTTAGCGTCTGGGTGTTGGCGGCAGGCCTCTTCTACTTGTTCCGGGGTGAGATTCAGGATAAGGTCGGCGGTTTCATCGATCTTGGGCATGATATAAACCGGCTCGGCGCCCGCCAAAATGACCGCGGAAATGACCGACTTGTGGGCGTTACGCGGGATGATGATCTTGTCGCCGGGGTCACAGACCGAAAGGATCATGGCCTGGTTGCCGCCCGTGGTACCGTTGACCATGAAGAAGGAATAATCGGCCCCATAGGCCTTGGCGGCAAGGACCTGGGCCTCTTTAATGACGGTGCTGGGTTCGTGCAGGGAATCGATCTCGCTCATGACCGAAAGGTCTAAGCGGAAAACCTTATCACCGACGTAAGAGCGTAATGGTTTCAGGATGCCCTGGCCGTGTTTATGGCCCGGCGTGTGGAAGGATATCTTGTTCTCGTTGGCATAGCGGACGATGGCGTCGAAAAGGGGCGTCTTATCTTGGACGTAATCGCTGGACATTATTTAGAGTTCTTCTCCTCTCCAATGAGCCTATAGGTGAGCGGTTTATTGTCCTTGATGATGTCCTTGATGCTCGCGAAGCCGTCGCGGATGTACTTGGGGATGAAGAAAATACCTTCGTGGGTCTCGCCATCGTAATACTTCAAGTGGCCGACCTTGCGTTCCTTAAGGATGCGGTCCACTTCGGCGCGCTTGAGCCCCTTGGGGTCCACCGATTTCGAGGCCATCGTAAAGCTCCAAGGAATGTCGAAGGAAGGCACGTTTGCCGGCCAGGAATAGACCATCGGGAAGACCTTTTTCAAGGTGTTATGGACCGCCGCCAAGCAACGCAACTCCTTTTCGGCCGAGCATCCGGACTGCAGGGCGACCATTCCATTCTCCGAAAGCTTCGTGGAGACCATTCGGTAGAATTCTTCCGTATAAAGCAGGTAAGCGGGTCCCGCTTCAACAGGCTCCGGAATGTCGATGATGATGACGTCGAACTTCTCTTTGCTCTTTTCCAGGAATTTACGCCCGTCTTGGAAGAGCAGGGTTGTCCTTTTGTCCTTGAAAGCTCCTCGGTGCCATTCGGGCATGTATTTGTCACACAATTCCACCACGCGCTCATCGATATCGATCATCCAGGCTTTTTTCACCGTTTTGTGCCGGAGCACTTCATACAAGGTGGCCCCTTCCCCGCCCCCGATGATGACCACTTTCTCGGGATTCGGGCAGGTCACCATGGCCGGATGGACCAGGTTCTCGTGGTAGATGAATTCGTCCCCCTGAGCCGATTGCATATGGCCGTCCAGGATGAGGCATTTTCCGTAATGATTGGATTGAATGACTTCGACTTTTTGGAAGGGGGTCTTCTCGGAGGCGTATATCTTGGAGATGCCGCGCATATGGGCCTCGTCCGGGGCATAAAATTCAATATGCCAGTGCGGGCTGATCTCGTTCATATAAGGTTTTCTCCGGGTATCAAAATTTTGAAGAAGAAGTGTTGAAAGGCCCGCTGAAAAGCCTTGGCTGGTCCCAGCGTTGGACCTCAATGCGACTCTCACGTGTTTTGTTACGAATTATTTTAAAGTATAAATCCACACCTTATACTGTCAAGGGAAAAACGGTTTCCCACTCGCGCGCGAAAGATCTTTTTTGAACGACAAGTTCAAAAAAACTTTTTCAAATTAACTCCGATGTTAAAATATTTTTTCAATTCCATTAAAAGGAACAGCGGTTGCTCCCTTCCTCCACGAAATATAAATTTTTCGACCTTTTGGTGGTTTTTGCGGCTTTTTTCACGCCGCTTTTGTTCTTCATCGACAGCCACGACCAGTTCGAATTGCCTAAATTGACCTTCTTGGCCCTCTTGGCCCTCCCCTATTTGGCCTTTGAGCTGACCGAAAAGGAATTCCCGGTCCCAACACCGCTTTCCCTAGCCTTAGGGGCCCTGTTGGTTTGTCAAATACTGGCCTCCCTTCCTTCCACCAGCCTCAGCTGGAGGACCAGTCTTTTAGGTGAATACGAGAATTTCGCCGGACTGACCACCCTTTTGACCTATCTGGTTTGGTTTTCCTTCCATTCCCGGACCTTGAACGAG
>CAZLND010000190.1:0-5600 GCA_964560635.1 uncultured bacterium
TTGACCGCGGCGGAGATCCAGTACCTGGCCAACTACCTTTACCAGCAAGGAAAATAAGGCGTTTTTCGTTAACCCCTTCCCTATGACAGAAGTCATAGGGAAGGACACTCCCTTTTTCGGATGATGGAGTTGAAGGAAAAGGAGGAGGTATCCCGTGAAACGTCTGACCCCGGACCTATGGGTCCCTTTCTTGTTCACCCTTTCTCTTTATTTCATTCCCGCCATTTCCACCGCTACTAGCCGTGACATACCGAAGGGACAAATGATCTTCGAACAAAGGTGCGCCGCCTGCCACGGCTTCAACGCCAAAGGTTCCTATCCCATGTCCAAGACCTTGAAAGTGGACCCTTTGGTCCTGGACCTGACCAAGCCGGGAACAACCCACCGATCCATGGTTGAGCTTCAAGCCGTGGTTTCCAACGGCCATTACAAAATGCCGAAGCACCGGGAGGCCCTCACCCCCCGACAGATCCGAGCGGTGGTGAAATACTTGCGTTCCCTTCAAACTTCATTGGCTTACAGATCCCCTCGTTAAAATTCCTCCCCTTGATGATCGCTGAATAGTTCCTTCTCCCCCCCTCCACGTTCAGGAGCCTCTTTGTCGAGGAGGGGAATGCTTTGCCACTTCCGATCGCCCTCAGAGCCCTTTTCCAACGAAAAGGGGGTCTTTTTAAATTTTTATTATGAGCCTCGTCATAAAAAAAATTCCCCCTTGGCCGCATGATGCGAACCGTCGGAAGGCTTCCTCTCGGGTTAAACGAAAGGAACTCTGGCGGGGCCACTATGGAGGAAACGCCATATTCCCCGAGCGCCAGGGGTCAAAACGCCTCGAAAGCCCTTAAAAACAGCGGGTTTCGAGGTGGCACCACCCTTGCTTTTAGTGAGGATGAAGTTCAATTACACGAAGGAGACTCAAAATGAAAAATTTCACCCAATCCTTGGTCGGTTTCGTGGGCTTCATCGCCCTCACTTTCGCCGCTACGACGATCGACCGCTCCCAAGCGCTGGCGGCTGGTTCCGGCAATCAACTGATGCAAAACCAGACCCATTGGTACGAGAAAGCCGCTGAGGTCGGCCCCGCGGCCAAGGGAGGTTCCCTGGTCCTTAAGACCGGAAGTTTCCTGTACCTGGAAGGCGATTCCACCCTGCACAAATACCAGATGCACGCCAACGCCCTCCAAGGTTCGGCGACCGTCCCCGCGGGCGATTTGCTCAAGGCCCTTAAAGCCGGGAAGGTTGAGGCCATGACTCTGGTAGTACCCCTGAAGGATCTCAAATCGCGCGAATCGGGCCTGGATGACAACGCCAATAAGGCCTTGAAGTCGAAGGAGAACCCCGAGATCACCTTCGCCCTGAAAAGCGAGACCCTCAAGGCTGGCGCCGCGGCCGACAGCTATGTCATGACCGCCAAAGGCAATTTGACCATAGCCGGTACGACCGCCCCCATCGTCCTGAAGGCCGATGTGACGGTCAAGGACGGCAAGGTGGAACTGAAGGGCGACCAGAAGCTCAAGATGAGCGATTTCAAGGTGACCCCGCCGTCCATTTCCCTGCTGGTGACGGCCATCACCTGCACCGATGACATCGACATCCACTATGACGTCATCTTCGGAAAACCTTGAGAGGCGGTTGAACCAACCCCTTGAGAACCTCAAGGGGAACGACGCAAAGACACCAAGGAAGACTGAACAAAGGACTGGGGTTTACATCTTTTAAAAAAATTTCTTTCGCAGTTCTTGGTGCCCTTGGTGCCTTAGTGGTGAAGAAGATTCGGTTAAGTTTTCGAAATTCCGGGCGACCGGGGATTTTAAAAGTGAAGCTCAAAAGCAAGGCTGTTCAAATAAAAAAGGAGGAAGGTGACATGAAAAATCTACAGAAATGGGTACTGGCGGTGATGTTGCTGCTGGGCTTCGCGGCCCGGGGAAAGGCGGCCGAGGTCTTCAAGAACGACGATCTGGATCTGTCGGTCGGCGGACGCATCCAGGAGATGGGTGAGCTGGAGCTAGTGACGGACGATAATGTCCGTGACCAGGCCCGGGTCTATCTTTGGAACGTGGAGGACCGGCTTTTCACCAACGGGACCTACAAAGATTTCAAATGGAACTTCGAGGTCTCCTTCGGCGGTGAGTCCATCGCCAACGGGACCAACGGTTCCCTCAACCTTTTGGACGCTAACGTGGATATCCCTTTCATCAAGGACCTGATCTACGTCAAAGTGGGACAGTTCAAGACCCCGGCCAATCTTGAAAGCGCCATCTACGACGGCAACATGCTCTTCACGGAGAAATCGCCCAACTTCAACCTCTTCTTCAATGAGGGATACGACACGGGTGTGGCTCTTTGGGGCCATCTGGGCAACCTGGACGGCTCGGCCGGCCTGGTTCAAGGCGCGCCGAACCTTCCGCAAAGGTACTTGCCTGAGATGCTGCATTTTCCCCTGCCCATGTTCGCCCGGGTCGGCTTCAATGACGGGATCACCGACGACCCCTTCAAGCCTACCCAGACCGGCTTCACCAAACCGGACAAACTGCAATGGGCAGCCCATGTCATGGGTTATATAGCGGCCGACCAGAATGCTGGCCATAGCGACCTCTTTGGGCAGATGGGCGGCGCCCTGGCCACCTTCAACGACAACAGCTACTACGGGAACGTGCTGACCTCCTCCAAATTCAACCCCTACATCGCTGTGGCCGGCCAGAACCCCGTCACCGCCATGTACTATCAAACCGGGCTGGATTTCCAGGTGCGCGCGCCCTTGAGCGATACCGTCTTCACCCTGTCGGGCCAGGCCATCCTCGGGCACTTTGACGTGACCGTGCCCTCCCCCGGACCCTCGGCCAACGGCACCATCCTGGGTAAGGCCGCTGTGCCGGGCGCCACTTACGCCTTGAACATCGGCGGCGGCGAGTTGGTCGCCTCCGTGGGTGACAAGCCTTGGGAATTGGCCGGCCGCTTGGCCGTGGTCATACCGGACGACGGCATGAAGGGCCAATGGAACACCACCAAGGACCCTAACGGCTGGTACCCCATCTTCGTGAACAACAACCCGATCGTGGAGGTCACTTTCCCCTCGATCAACTTGCACATGAACGATAACGCCAAATTGGTCGCGGAGACCATGTTCATGTTCAACGCCGCGGAGGCCCAGGACACCGATGGCAATTACGTCATCGCCGAGATGCCGGGATCATCCACCGGAACGACTTACCGGGCCAAGAATATCCAGGCCGGTGTCGTGCCGATCGGACGCTTGATGTTCCAGTTCCAGTACTAAGATTGAATGAAGGGCCCCGGGCTTGACCCGGGGTCCCTGAAGAGGGGCCTCCTCCGGGAGGCTCCGCTTCAGGGAAGGAAGCCAACCATGAAACCCAACCACTTTTTCGATCATCCTCGCAAGCTGCTTTTCAGGGCTGCGCTGTTGGCCGCCTGCGTCGCGCTCTCCTGCGGCGCGGGCCTGGCCGCAGAACCCCTCTCCTTGGTCTTCAACGAACAATCCGGGCACTATTCGGTGGAAGGTTGTTTTTTCGTTCAAGCGGACCCCGATACGGCCTGGAAAGTGCTGACCGATTACGACCATATCCCGGCCTTCGTCCACGATATGAAAGTGAGCCGCATCGAGGAGCGCTGGGGCAATGACCTGGTCTTGCGCCAGGAAGCCGAGGGCGGCTTTCTCTTTTTCACCCAACGTGTCCGGCTTCTCTTGAGCGTTCACGAGCAACCGGGCCGCTCCATCATCTTCCAAGATACCTCGCACAAGGATTTCAGCTTTTACCAGGGTTCCTGGCGCATCCAAAAGGATCCCCAAGGAGCGGGGATCCAGATCACCTATGCCCTCGATGCCCAACAAAATTTCTCCGCGCCCGCCTTCCTGGCCAACGACGCGGTCCATGGCGGGGCCCAAAACCTTTTGAACTCGGTCCGTCGCCAGATCCTGGCGGAACAAGAAAAAAAAACAGCGCAAAAGCAGGCCCTGACCGAACTGGCCGAACGCTAAGAACACCGTAAGATCAAAAAAACGGATCGAACGACGATAAGATCGATAAAATCCGATAACGGCCGATAATTGGCCCTGATCCTTCATCGGTTTACATCGGTCTTCTATCAGTCGGATCGTTGTAAGGACTCACTTCAAAGAACCCCTAGACATCACCCACCTCATTAACAGCTGAAACATCAAACCCGGCTTGGACATCGATAAAACCGATCAAGTCCGATGACGACCGATGCCTCTCCCTGATCCTTTATCGGTTGATATCGGTTTCTTTCGGTCGTATCGATGTAAATACTTCCTCTTCAAAGATACTCATCGACCCTTGTTGAGTTAGAATCTTCCTCATGAAATTCTCTAAAAATATCCCCAAGACCGTTTTCCAATTGGGCTTGGTCAGTCTGTTCAACGACCTAGCCAAAGAGATGATCTATCCGATCGTTCCCCTCTTCCTCACCCAGGTCCTGGGGGCCGGTCCCGTGGCCATCGGCTGGGTGGAAGGTTTAGCCGAATCTACCTCTTCTTTCATCAAAGTCTTCTCCGGCATCGGCGCGGACCGCGTCAAAAAGCGGAAACCTTTCCTCATTGTGGGTTTCGCCATGTCCACCCTTCTGAGGCCGTTGGTCGGCTTGGCTTCGACCTGGCCCTTAGTGCTTTTCTTTCGTTTCGCGGACCGCCTGGGCAAAGGGGTTCGTTCCGCCCCCCAGGACGCCTTGATCGCCGATGTGACCACACCTTCCAACCGGGGACGAGCCTATGGCTTCCATAGTTCGATGGATGACGCCGGTCAATTGCTAGGCCCCTTTGTCGCGGGCGGATTGTTGCTCTTGGGCCTTACCTACCGGAACGTCATCCTGCTTTCCATCATCCCCGGCGTTTTGGCCTGGATGACTGTCTGGCGGGTCGAGGAAAAACCGGCGGCAAAACCGGCCAAGGGCAAGACCCTGACCCTGTTCCAGGACTGGAAAGCCCTGGGTGGACCGCTCAAGTACCTTTTATCCGTCCTTCTTCTTTTTACCCTGGGGAATTCGGCGGACGCTTTCCTGATGATCCAGCTTTCACGGATGGGGGTCTCCAATTGGCTGATAGCCTTCCTATGGGGGTTGCACGGCGGGGTCCGGATGCTGTCATCGCTTTATGGGGGCAGTCTCTCCGACCGTTTGGGGCGGAAACCTTTGATCATCTCCGGGTGGATCTACTATTCCCTCATCTACCTGGGCTTTGCCTTGACCACACAAAAAGAGGTCGCGATCTTCCTTTTCCTGGCTTACGGCGTCTTTTACGGCCTTTGCGAACCCTCGGAAAAAGCTTTTGTGGGGGACTTGGCGCCGAAAGCCTTAAGAGGGACCGCTTTTGGCTATTACAACTTGGTGATCGGTTTGGGCGCCCTTCCCGCCAGCCTTTTGTTCGGATTCGTTGGCCAGACTTGGGGATATCCGGCCGCCTTCACCCTGGGAGCGTCTTTGGCGGGGATCGCCGCCATCCTTCTTTTATTCATTAGAAAAAAATGATTAGGTGTCATTGCGAGGAGTGCCCCGCGAATAGCGGGGTGCTTACGACAGGCTTGAAGCGCGTTGGCCCTTTGGGCCAAGCGTGATGGGCCGAAGGCCCA
>CAZLND010000191.1:0-5518 GCA_964560635.1 uncultured bacterium
ACCTTGATCCAGAAATAGAAGGCCGCCTCAGGAATATTGAATTTCCAGCCGAGTTTCCTCAAGCCCGCCGCGAACAGGTCACGGCGCTCCTGGTAGATCTTGCGGATGTCGGCAGTGACTGAATCGGGGGCTTCCAGCGCCGCGATGCCAGCGTATTGGATAGGATTGAAGGCGCCTGAATCCAAGTTTCCCTTCACGTCGCCCAGGGCTTTCAGGACGCTCTTGTTCCCCACCGCGAATCCGATGCGCCAGCCGGTCATGTTGAAAGTTTTGGAGAGGGAGTGGAACTCGATACCCACTTCCTTGGCGCCTGGCACTTCCAAAAAGCTGATGGGTTTCTTGCCGTCGTAATAAAGTTCGGTATAGGCGGCGTCATTCGCCACGATGAGATCGTGTTTCTTGGCGAACTCGACCACCTTAACGTAGAAATCCTTTCCCGCCAGGGCGGAAGTGGGGTTGTTGGGGGAGTTGGTCCAGATGAGCTTGGCCTTTTTCAGGACATCGGCCGGAATGGCGTCCAAGTCGGGCAGGAAACCGTTCTTTTCCAGGAGCGGCATGAAATGGGAAACGCCACCTGCAAAAAGGGTTCCCGCGTGGTAGACCGGATAGCCGGGCGACGGCACCAGAACTACGTCTCCTGGGTTGATGACGCCAATAGGAAGATGCCCAATACCTTCTTTGGAGCCGATGAGGGCCACGACTTCGTCTTTGGCGTCCAGCTTCACGCCGAACCGACGGTCATACCATTTGGCCACGGCCTCACGGAACTGGGGCAGGCCCGTTCCCAATGGATACTGGTGGTTGTTCTTGTCCTTGGCGGCTTTATAGAGAGCTTCGATGATGAAGTCGGGTGTCGCCAGATCGGGATCGCCGATACCCAAGCTGATGATATCCACGCCGCGCTCGATGGCGGCCTTTTTCTTTTTGTCGATCTCAATGAAGAGATAAGGAGGCAATTTCTTCAAACGTTCGGCAGGAGAGAAGTCCATGTTCGGTCCTTACTTTATTGTAGTTTCACCAGCTGGTTCCGCAGTATGCCAATGCCTTCAATTTCAACTTCCACCGTGGACCCTAATTCCATAGGGCCGATACCCGGCGGGGTTCCCGTGGTCATGACATCCAATGGTTCCAAGGTCATCACGTGGGAGGCATAAGATAGCAAATGGGCCGTTCCCCAAATGCGATCGGAGATCTTGGCCGATTGCTTTACCTCGCCATTGACCCGGCAGGTGATCTTTTGATCCTTCTCCACGAAATCCGTCACCAACCAGGGTCCCAAGGGACAAAAGGTGTCGTAACCTTTGGCCCGGGCCCATTGGACATCGGTTCTCTGTAAGTCCCTAGCCGTCACATCATTACAACAAGTGTATCCCCAGACCGCTTTGATGGCTTCCGCGGGAGTGGCGTTCTTGAGGCGGCTTTTCAAGACGACCGCCAGCTCAGCCTCATAATCCACGCGTTGGGAAGCGGGAGGATACTCGATCTTCCCTTCCGGAGGCAGGAGAGCCGAGGAAGGCTTCAGGAAGAGAACCGGTTCGCTGACGTGCTCGTGACCCATTTCCTTTAGGTGGTCTTGGTAATTCAACCCCACGGCCACGATCTTGGAAGGAACGGCGGGTGGCAAGAGCTGGGCGCCCTTCAGGGGATAGGACTTGGGGTCCAGGGCATTGTCGTTCCAGGGCTCATCGGACATAAAAAAACGGTAGGTATCTCCCGATTCCAGGAGCATAGCCCAACGAGGTTTGTTGTTGTGGAGGATACGCGCGATTCTCACGAAGACCTTACTTGCCGAACTCGAGGTTCAATTTATTTTCCGCGCAGGCCGAGAACATCCTGCATGTTATAGAGGCCGTTCTTTTTTCCGGCGAGGAACAAGGCCGCCTTCAAGGCGCCCTGGGCGAAAGATTCCCGGCTATGGGCGCGATGGGTCAATTCCAACTGTTCGCCCGGTCCGGCGTAAAGAACCGTATGGTCACCGACGATATCCCCGCCCCGCAGAGCGTGAAAACCGATGGTTCCCTTGACCCGCGCGCCAGGGGTCCCCACCCGACCGTGGGTGGAAACTTTAGCCAGGTCCACATTCCAAGCACGGGCTACCGATTCTCCCAAGCTCAAGGCCGAACCCGAAGGGGCGTCCTTTTTGAGGTTGTGATGGGCTTCCACGATCTCGACATCATAAGCGGGACCCAGTTTGGCCGCGGCTTCTTCCACCAGGGCGAACAGAAGGTTCATCCCGACGCTCATGTTGGTGGCCATAACGATAGGGATCTTCTTGGAGGCTTCGGTCACTTCTTTTTTATCGGCTTCCGTTAAACCGGTTGTCCCGATGACCATTCCGATACCGGAGAATTGGGCTTCCTTCAAATAGCCGAGGGTGCCTTGAGGTTGGGTAAAATCGATGAGCACGTCCGGCTTCGGAGATATCTCGGGGAGGACGGGAAAAAGTTTGGCCTTCACTTTCGAACCGATGGATGGAAGGACTTCCGCGAGGGCTTTGCCCATCATGGGATGGGTGGCATTCTCCAAGGCTCCGACGATGTCGAATTGGGGGTCTTTGGCCGCCAGTTCCAAAATAGTGTGGCCCATCCGGCCGGTTGCGCCGGAAACGGCAAGTTTGACGCTCATCGGTTTTTTCCAGCGACGGCCAGCAATCCGTTACGGTCCAATTGTTGACGAAGGGCTTCTTTGGCTTCGGCCGTCATGGGAACGAGGGGCAAGCGGAATTCCTCGGTGACTTGACCACGCAAGGCCAAGGCCGTCTTGATACCGATCGGATTGACGTCCGCCGACAGGACGGCTTTCGTCAACTCGATGTGTTTCAGGAAGAGCTCACGGGACTCGTCCGTCTTGCCTTCCAGGTAGCTATGAACGATACGGGAAGTCTCCCGAGGTAAGAGGTGCGAGATGACCGAAATGACTCCCACTCCCCCGATCGAAAGGATGGGAAGGGTGTATGGATCATCCCCCGAGATCAGGTCGAAATCCGGACGGCAGAGGGATTTGATCTTGATGAATTGGTCCAGGCTTCCACTCGATTCCTTGACCCCCACGATATTGCGGTGGTTGGAAAGCTCGGCGATGGTCTCAGGCGCGATGTTGATGACCGAACGGCCCGGGATGTTGTAGATGATGATGGGGATATTGACGGCGTCCGCGATGGCCTTGAAATGGGCCAGGATGCCCCGTTGGTTGGGTTTGTTGTAATAGGGACAGACCACCAGGGCCGCGTCCGCGCCCACTTCCTTGGCGTGACGGGTGTAATGAATGGCCTCAGCGGTCGAGTTGGAGCCGGTCCCCGCGATGACAGGAACCCTCTTTTTCGCGGTCTTGACGGCAAAAGCGATGACTTCCCCGTGTTCTTTCTCGGTCAGGGTGGGGGATTCGCCGGTGGTCCCGCAAGGAACCAGTCCGTCGATGCCCTTGGTGATCTGGTTCTCGATCAGGGCTTCAAAGGCTGGATAGTCGATCTGCCCGTTCTTAAAGGGCGTCACCAAAGCCGTGTAGGCGCCGCGAAACATTCTTTTTGATCCTTTTGGCCCAAAATGACAAAACCCCCGTGAGGGGGTTGGTGTTGAGTGGATTTATATTAGGGAATTTCGACTTCGACCGCAAGTTAAGTTTCAAATGACGTTAATCGCGGTCATTGCGAGCCGCGAAATTCGCGGCGAAGCAACCTAAGTTCATGGGTGGTTTAAGAATGTTGGTTTTGCCGTGGGCAAAACCTGGTTTTTAAACAGAGGTTGCTTCGTCGTAACCGATCCGCTATACGCGGATCACTCCTCGCAATGACGGTTTTTAAGTTCTTATAATGATCTTTTCCTGCCGCACCAGGTCCTGCCAGGTTTGTCGGACCCTTGCCACGGAGAACTTGTTGCCGCGAACGACCACTTCGGGCGCCAAAGGACGGGCGTTGTAAGTGCTTCCCATCACGCTGCCGTAGGCTCCAGCCGAGAAAACGACCATCAAATCTCCCCGCTTCATCAGGGGCAGTTTGCGACCTTTGGCGAAGAAATCCCCGGATTCGCAGATAGGACCCACGACGTCCACTGTCTGGACCGGTTTTTGGGGACCCTCAGCGGGCGAGATGCGGTGATAGGCCTCGTAAAGTGAAGGACGGATCAGCTCACCCATGCCAGCGTCCACGATATAGAAAGTCTTTTTGCCGCTCTTTTTAACGTAGACCACCCGGGTCAACAAAACCCCCGAATTACCGGAAATGAACCGTCCGGGTTCCAGGATAAGGGTGGCGTTCAACCGCTTAATGACCGGAATGACCAGTTTGGCGTATTCGGAAGCTTTCGGAGGATCATCGTTCAGGTAATCAATGCCATATCCCCCGCCCAGGTTGACTGTCGTGATGGGAAAACCCTCACGGCGCAACTTGAGGACCAGTTCTTCCACGACACGCGCGGCCTTTCCGACGGGAGCGGTTTGGGTCATCTGGCTTCCGATATGGGCATGGACCCCGGTCCAATGGATGGAACGGGAACGGCGGACCGTTTCCATGACCTGATCCAGGTCCCCTAAGAAAACACCGAACTTATTCTCTTTTTTACCGGTGGAAATATAGTGGTGGGTCAAAGCATCGACATCCGGATTGAACCGAATGGCGATGGAAGCGATCTTGCGCATCTTCTTCGCTACCTCATTGATGGCCTCGATCTCAGGGACCGATTCCACATTGAAATAACGAATGCCTTCTTCCAAGGCGTACTGGATATCTTTGTCGGTCTTCCCGACGCCCGCGAAAATGATCTTTTGAACAGGGACGCCCGCTTTGCGAGCCTTGTAGAGTTCGCCACCGGAGACGACGTCGGCACCCGCGCCCAATTTTGCTAGGGAGTGGATGACAGTCAGGTTACTGTTAGCTTTCATGGCATAGGCCACCAAATGGGGCACGGACTTATAGGCCTGGTCCACTTCCTTGAATTTCTCCTCGAATGCCGGAAGGCTATAGACATAACTGGGCGTTCCGACCTTGTCGGCGATCTTGGAAAGGGCGACCCCGTCCGAATACCAACGGTTGTTCTTTAAGTGAAATCCGTTCATGGCTTAAGCTCCCAATTTCGAAGCGTTTTTTTTGATCGTGGCCAACTCTTTTTTGAGCGTGGCGACTTGCTTTTCCACGTTCTTCGGCGAGGTCCCGCCAGTAGCGACCTTTTGGCTCACCGAATTATGGATCGTAAGATTCTCGGCCGTGCCCTTGGGGAACAAGTCGCAAAACCGGTGCAACTCCTCATCCGTGAGATCTTGCAGTCTTTTTCCGTGCTCTAAGGCGTAACGAACCACTTCCCCTACGACCTCATGGGCTCTCCGGAAAGGCAACCCTTCGATAACCAGCATATCGGCCATGTCGGTGGCCAGTAAGGTCAGGTCGCTGTCCGCGGCGTCTTCCATCCGTTCCCGTTTGAACTTCAGGGTGGAGAGGAACCCCGCCATGGTTTTTAGGGAAGCGGTGACACTGTCGGTCGAGTCGAATACGAAATGCTTGTCTTCCTGCAGGTCTCGATTGTAGGAC
>CAZLND010000192.1:0-5512 GCA_964560635.1 uncultured bacterium
TATAGAGCGACGGTTCCACATCGTGCGACGGGTTGTCCATCAGGTCCTGGAGCATGTTCTTGATCTCCTCTTTGCCGATCCGCTGGACGAAACTTTGGAAACTCTCATCTTTTTGGCGTTCCTTCACGAACCGGTCGGTCAGGCGCTTCACGGTCTCGGGAATGCGCTTGGAGGGCACCGCAGCCACGGCCAAACCGTAGGAACCGCCGTTGTTTTTCCACTGCCCGCCCAGCACCAATTGGAAATGGGGGATCGTGTACGAGCCGGACTTGCGGGAGACCCCGTAAAAACCCAGGTCCGAGATGTGATGCTGACCGCAAGAATTGGGACAGCCGCTCACCTTCAGTTTGAGGCTCTTCACTTCCTCCGGCAGGGTCGTCATCATCGCGTCCAGGGTGCGGGAAAGCTCCCGGGCCAGACCGCGCGAGGCCGAGATTCCCAGTTTGCAGGTGTCGGTGCCCGGGCAGGAAGTGATATCGGAAATGGTGTTGGCGTTGGCCGCGGCCAACCCGACGGTCTGCAGTTCCTCGAAAAAGGCCGGAAGTTCCGACTCGCTGACCCAGCGGAAAAATAGGTTCTGTTCCACCGAGGTGCGCACCGTGTCCTTCACGTACTTGCGGGCCATTTGGCCCAAGGCGCGCAGTTGGTTCGAGGTCAAATCGCCCAACGGCACTTTGACCGTTACGGTCACATAGCCGTATTGGGGCTGTTGGGTGGTGTTGGTCTTTTTCCAATCCAGGAAGCCCTTGGGATAGGACGAGGCTTTCAGATTGGAGGATTTGTGGGCGGGCTTTTCGCCTTCTTTAAGATATTGCTCGATGAGCCCCGTCCAGCGGGGGTCGTGGGCCAGGACCTTGCGCTCTTCCACGATCAACTTGCGGAACTCCTCGATACCTAATTTGGCCACGAGGAACTTGATGCGGGCCATGCCGCGGATCTTCTTTTCGCCCAACCGACCGTAAACCCGGGCCACGGCCTGGGTCACGGGGAGGATCTCTTCCGCCGGGTGGTTCTCGAACAAGAGCTTGGCGTTATAGGGCACCGGCCCCAATCCGCCGCCCACATAGATGTCGAACCCCTGTTTTTCCACGCCGTTCACGGTGTACTTCTTTGCGATGAAACCCATGTCGTGCATATTCACCAAACCGCAAGCCTCTCCCTGGCAGCCGGAGAAAGCGATCTTGAACTTACGGCCGAAATCCTGGGCGTCGGGGTGGCCGAGCATGAACTTGAAGATGGCCTTGGAATAAGGTGTCACGTCGAAAGCCTCGGTCCGGCAGACCCCCGCGATGGGGCAGGCCGTCACGTTACGGGTGGAATTGCCGCAGGCTTCCCGGGTCGTGATACCGACCGCCGCCAGGCGGCGCATCAAGTCCGGCGCGTCCTCGATATGGACGAAGTGGAGTTGGAAGTCCTGCCGGGTGGTGATATGTCCGATGCCGTCGGAGTATTCCTCGGCGAGGTCGGCCAGGGCATCCAGTTGATCGGCGGTCACACCGCCCCAGGGAAACTTGATACGAAGCATTCCCGGAGCGTCCCAATAAGTGTCCGGCCCCTTCCAAACGCCCGGGTTGGGGTAGTTCAATTTCCGGATCTGTTTGCCGTCATTGCGGTGACCATTGTCATAACGCTGGCCGTAAGCCCCGCGGCGAAGGCGGGTCTCGGCGAAGATGCGTGGTTCGATCTTGCCTTGTTTGTTGAGGACGATCTGGGCCTCGAACTCATCGATCTCTTGGGCCCAGTCGGGGGGCATGGTGTCTTGAAGACGGTCTTTCCAGCTATTGGGTGTGGTGCTCATGAGTGGCTTTCTCCGGTCTAGCCGGGTCAAAGGTGGACGACCTTTTTACACTAACGAAGCCTTTAAAATCAATGTGGTTATCTTTTAGGAAAAGCTTGTTTATCGGGGTGGAAAAAGCACAAGGAAAAAGGTGCCCACGGCCAAAATGATCCCAACAAATGACAAAACCATATCGAAAAGACCCGGCTGTCGTTCCCACTGGGGTTTGGAGAAGAATCCCAAGGCCACCCCGCCGATGAACCCCGCGACATGCGCGGCGTTGTCCGCGCCGATCACGAACCCAAAAACCACCGTATAAAGACACCAAGTCAGTCCCATATCTCGCAAAGCTTTTCCCGTGGGCGTCCCATCTCTTTGGCCCCAACCCGTGAAGAGCCCGCATAGACCCATGAGGGAACCGGAAGCGCCGATGCTCAGGGCCCCGGGATGGACTAGGCCGCTTCCAACACCCGCCACGATACCCGTAGCCATGAAGAAAAAGAGCATCCGTCCCTTACCGAAAACCTCCTCGATCTGCGGGCCGAGCTGCTGGAGGGCGAACAAGTTGAAGAATAGGTGCATGATCCCGGCATGGAGGAAGATATAGGTGGAATAGCGCCACCATTGGCCTTCATGGATAAGAAATCCCCAATTGGCCCCAAATGCCAAAAGCACCTGCCCATCAATTTGAAAGAAATCAAAGCCCCCTTGCGCCAAGACCGTCCTTAAATAGGTGATGAGGATCCCGGCTGTCAGGAAAGTGCTGACCGATCCCAGATTGAACGCCACCAACCCGAACCGGCGCAGGACCTGGAGGAATTGGGGGCCTAAAGCCCTCCCGCAGTTGAAACAGTTCTTGTTCGCCTTGTCTTGAACGGTCCCGCAATAGGGACAAACCTTATGTTGGTAGCGGACGGTTTCCATGGTGGACCGGGTGCGATGACGGGCGGTTTTCCAGGAATCCCTCCAACCCATGAGCTTCCATCGGAGCCGGACCTTGTTGAAACCCAAGCCCCCGCCCAGGGCGACGACCCAATCGATCCAATCGGTTTTCTTTACGTCCTCGTCAGCCATTTGTCATCCTTTCGATCGGCCAAGGATAATGGCGGGAGGGGACGCGGGCAATAAAAAAGCCCCGGGACTTTTGGGGTCCAAGGGCTTGAAAAGTCCCCGGCTCCAGGGCGGACCCTGGAGGGCGGGGCGAGGCGAAAGTTACTTGGCTACTGGCGTCGTGGACGCAACAGGAGCGGTCTTCGTCTTTTTCACTTTCTTGATCTTCTTGGCCTTCTTGTGGCTCATGGTCTTGGCCACCGGCGTGGACGCCGGGGCGGTACCCTGGGCGAGAACGAGACTGGTGGTGCTTCCCAGAAACAAGACGGTCATCAAAGCGGCGATGAACTTTTTCATTTGAATCCTCCAAACCCTTTCGGGCTTTTGATTTTGGGCTTTAATTGCATCCCACTAATAAGACGTAGACCCTCCCGAAAAAGTTCCAACGATGAAAAGGGCCCTTTTCATGGTTTTCCATGTGATTTATTCTGGGCCCACCCACCTGGGCGAAAGACGGTCAAAAAAAACCAAGCTTCTAATGATGTGATTATAATGAGCGCCAGGAGAAAACTATGTCCGAGAAAACCTACGTCAAGCTTTCAGGAAGTTTCTATTTCGACCCCGTCAAAAGGCACATCCTTAAGAAACAAGGAGCGGGATTCGTGTTCATCATGCAGGACCGCAGGCGTAATCATCGTCCTGTGACCAAGGACCGCCGGGCCAAGTTCGAGGCCATGCCTATCCACTTAAAACCTATCGCTCAAGGACTTTTTTGGGATGTTGAGAACAAAGCCGTTTATAAGAAGATCGGCGGGAATTTCGTGCTGTTTTCCAAGGACCGCCGCAAAACCCACGGCCAAAACCCCGGCGGCGGCGAGCGCCGCAGTCATCATCACCATTAATATCAAAAACCAACAGCCAACACGAAGACACTAAGCCACAAAGTTTTTAATTCTTTGTTAAGATCAAAACTTAGCCTTACTTAGAGACTTCGTGGCTTCGTGTTGGCTTTGGGTATTTTCTTAGAAGTCTTCGGCGACGACCTTCACGCTGATGGTGGGTTCGGTCTTTTTGGTCTTGTAGACCACTTCTTCCATATCTTCCAGAACCGAAACAATGGCATTCCCCGTCCCGATCAGGCTCAAATGGGCCGACTTGAGCGTTCCCGGGTAGCTATGAAGCCCGGCGAAATGCTTGGGGGACTGGTGGATATAGGTATATCCCTGAGGATCATACCGGCAAGCTGACTCGATGACCGGTTTCTGATCATCCTTATTGAGCGCCTTAGTGAGCATCACTTCCAGACTGTCCTCGTCCAATTTCCGGTCCGGAATATCGAAGAAAACAGCGGAGACGCAGTAATTCGAATCGGGCGCGAAGCGAAGCTTGCTGGAAGCCTTTTTCACCGAATGGAACAGCTTATCCGGCTCTTCCTTCAAGGCCATTTCCTTCCCGACGATCTCGTTGAGGGTCACGGTCTTGGCTGGTTTTTTCAAGAGCTTATTGGTCTTCTCGAACATGAGCCGCCCGTCTTTTTCCGGACTGCAGGTGTAAAGCTCGTCGATGAGCCGGCGGGTCTTGGGGTCATAAATGAGGACCCGGTGGGACTCGGAAAGGATCCAGGAATATTTCAGGGGTTCTTCCGGCCCGACGTTCCCCAGCCCGGGATAGGGCACGAAATCCAAGATATTGAAATCGTTGGCCAAGAGGGTTTCATTGCCCAGATCGAGCAAGGCCAGACAGCGTTTTTTCGGTTCATTTGGAAGGTCCACCTTCTCATAGATCGAGAAGATCCCGGTGCCCTTCGCGTATTTGGAATCATCCATAACTATCGCTTCGGCCATATGTTTTCCCCTTTTGAAATTCGACACATTCTAAGGAAATTTTCCGGAAATGTTGGAAAAAATCTTCAGAAAAACACTTAAATCCAACACAAAGCCACTAAGCCACGAAGTTTTAATTCTTTGTTAAAACCAAAACTTAGCCTTACTTAGAGACTTCGTGGCTTCGTGTTGCTGTTGGTTTTGTTGGTTACATTGCCCGAAGTTGTTTCCGCCGGAAACAATGGACCGCGTGGTCATTCACCATACCCACCGCCTGCATATGAGCGTAAATCACCGTAGGACCAAGGAATTTAAAACCCCTTTTCTTGAGGTCTTTCGCCCAAATCTCCGCTTCGGGTATCACCACGGGGTAATCTTTGACGGTTCGGATCTTATGGACGATGGGCTTGCCTTTGACCCAAGACCACATGTACTTGGAAAAACTCCCGTATTCCTTTTGAATTCCCAAGAACAACTTAGCGTTCTCGATAGCCGCTTTGATCTTGGCCCGGTTACGCACGATACCCGCGTCCTTCATCAGACGGGCCCGGTCTTTAGCCGAAAATCTTGCCACTTTGCGCGGGTCGAACCCGCGGAAAGCCTTGCGGAAATTTTCACGTTTGCGAAGGATGATCTGCCAAGAAAGCCCAGCTTGGAAGGCTTCTAGGATGAGGAACTCAAATATCGTTTGGTCTTTGTGTACTGGCTTTCCCCATTCCTTATCGTGGTAAGCCAGCATCAAGGGATCATTATTGGACGGCCAAGGGCATCTTTTGAGGTCGGTTTTCAAGGAAGGATCCTGAAACAAAATTGGTGGGGCATCCTGGATTCGAACCAGGGACCAAGACATTATGAGTGTCCT
>CAZLND010000193.1:0-5455 GCA_964560635.1 uncultured bacterium
TACTGCCACCAACACGCCAACCAGTACCCCCACGAATACACCAACTAACACGCCGACCAACACCCCGACCTCAACAGCGACCCCTACTCCCACCAACACTGGGACCCCCACATTTACCTTCACTCCGACCAACACGGGTGTTTTTACCAATACTTTCACCGATACCCCCACTAACACCGGTACCCCGACCTTCACCTTTACGCCGGTCAATACATTTACTTTCACCAACACCTTTACGAATACGAATACGCTTACTCCGACCTTCACCAATACCAATACTTTCACGCCCACCAACACCTTCACGCCGACCAACACCTTCACCATCACCAATACGCCAACACCTTCTAACACCCCGACCCCAACTTTTACCCCGACAGATACCTTCACTTCTGGCCCGACGCCGACCACAACGGCGACCATTTGCCCTGTGAACGTCTATCCCGATCCCATGGATTTCCAGGCAAATCCGCCGAATAACAACCAGTGCCCCAGCGGTAGTCCTTGTATCAAGTTCGGGTGTATCCCGGTCGGTTCGACGGTCAAGATATTCACCATCGCCTTGGAACTGGTACGGACATTCCAGCCGAACGATCCTAATTTCACTCTTTCTTCCACCTTGAACAGTGGTCTGTTGACCTGGGATGGAAATAACGGAGACGGGAATCCCGTTGCTTCCGGTTTCTATCTTTACGTCGTGGACGGACCTTATGGCCGGACTTTCGGCAAGTTGGCCATTTCACGTACGAGGACCGGTCCCTAAATGTTCAAAGTTCCAGTCAAACGGACGGGCATTGCCATGCTCTCGATCTGGTTGGGGGTGATGGGCTCCTCCTTCTCCCAAACGGCCAACAATGGCCGCACAGCCTTTGATTTCCTCCGGATTTCCCCGATTACCCGGGCTGTCGGCGTGGGCGAAGCCTATTCCGCACTCGGTGACGATGTGGGTTCCATTTATTACAACCCGGCCGGATTGGCCAGTCTTCTTACGAACGAATTGAATGTCACTTACCTTTCCCTTTATCAAGGCATCAACTACGAGTTCGTCGCTTTTGGATTTCCACTGAAGCCCTCTTTCAATGATATGGAGGGTACCATCGGTATCGCCGCGAATTTCCTGCAGCCGGGCAGCATGCAACGCACCAACGATTTCGGTGTGACGACCGGGACCTTCTCCAGTGGTCAGAGCGCGTTCACCCTTTCTTATGCCCGGACCTTCAGCAATTTTGTCCAAGCGGGCATTTCGGTGAAATATCTCCAACAAACCATCGATGTCATCCAAGGTTCTTTGTTCGACGTGGACGCGGGTTTGGTGATCTTGCCTCCTTTTGACGGCATGCGGGTCGGCGTGACCTTGAAGGACATGGGGGCCCAAGCTTCCGGGTTCAACCTGCCGTTCAACCTGAACACCGGCATCTCTTACCGCCGTTATGAATTGTTCTCGGACCAGGACGACGGGGCCTTGACCGCCGAAGCGGTCTTTCCATTGGCGCCCATCGAGGATAAGTTCGGGATGCGGGCCGGCGCCGAATATAACTTCAAATGGGTCGGGAACAGAGCGACTTTACGGGCAGGCTACACCTTCTTGGATAAGGACCTGAACGGAGTGGGGCTCACGGTGGGAGCGGGATATGGCGTTGACTTCACCGGGACTACGCTTTTCTTGGATTACGCTTTCGCTCCGGCTGATATTTTCGGGGTCACCAACCGTCTTTCGTTGACGGCAAAATTCTAATTGATCGGTTATGGTCCGAGGATGCTCATGCTTTCCCCTTCTTTTTCCCTAAAAAATAAAAAAGCTTTTTTTGTCTTAGCGTTCTTAATGGCCGTGCTTCCTATTGATTTGAGGGCGCAGACCGTCGGCACCACGACCGCGGATATCCTCAAGATCAACGAAGGAGCTCGTCCAGCCGCCATGGGTGGCGTCTATACGGCCATGGGGAATGACGCCTATTCCGTCAGCTACAACCCGGCGGGCCTGGCCAACCTCAAGGCCACCCAAGTCCTCCTTCTGCATTTGGACAGCCTCGCCAGCATCGAATATGAGTATTTGGTATTCGCCACCGCCTGGGGTTCGGGCAACGTCCTAGCGGCCAACCTGACCTACCGGCACGAGCCTCCCATCGACAACCAGAACGGGACTCCTGCCGTGAATGCGGACGATCTTTTGGGGAGCCTTTCCTACGCCACCAAACTTGGGAATGATTTCCGCGCAGGCGCTACTGTCAAATATCTGAAGAGCGACTTGGCTTCCTTTTCGGCCACGGCGGTCGGATTTGACGCGGGGGTCCAATTGGATCACATCAAAAACCCCATTTGCGAGTTCATCGATAAATCATGGCGTGTTTATAATTCGATCGGCCTATCGGTCCAAAATTTGGGAACGGGCATGACCTTCGATCCCGCCTCGTCGGCGGATCCCCTCCCCATGTTCATCCGCGGGGGACTCGGCTTCCATACGGTGATCGACGATACCAAGGACTTGAACTGGGGTTTAGAGATATTCAAGCCTTCGGACCAGGACATCAAGATGGGCGTCGGCGGTGAATTTTGGATGTTCCCGGAACTTTTCGCCATCCGAGCGGGTTATAAATTCGAGCAGCTCGGGAAATGGACCGGGAACGTATTCGACAATTACACCTTGGGCTGTACCCTGACCCGCCGGCTCGAGGGGGATGATTTCTCACTGGACCTGGCCTATAACCCGGCGACTTTCACCTCCACGAGCGAGGATACTTTCTTCTTCGCCTTGAACCTTAAGTTCAATCAGCTCCGCATTTTCTAAAGCCGCAGAGTCCCAAGTAGTTCTTGCCTTGGATTCCTTGTCAAATTCTCCCTCTGTTCTCCAGGCTTTCAATTGACAAGGGCCAGTTGCCCTGATAATCTTCAAGCCCTGTTCAGCCCCTCCGAACCTTTTTGTGCCGAGGTAGCTCAGTTGGTAGAGCAGCGGACTGAAAATCCGCGTGTCGCCAGTTCGATTCTGGCCCTCGGCACCATTTTTTCCCGCTTGAGAAGTCATTCCGGTTAATGTTCACCCTTCCGCCTTCTATTCCATCACGATTCAAGTAAAATGTGAGTTCTGTCAGGGAGCCCATTGTCTTGCGGCTGGAAAATCCAAATGGTTTTGATCGAGGATCCAAGTTGACCACCATCGCGCCTGAGATATTGAAAGCCTGTGACATCCGCGGCATCTATCCCAAGCCCCTCGGGACGGCCCAGGCTGAACAGATCGGATTCGCCGTTGGGACCCTGATCAAGGAAGAGGCCCACCGCAATATCAAGGTGGTGGTGGGACACGACGTTCGTGAATCCAGCGGCAACCTGAACAAGGTCCTTATTCAAGGTCTTCGGAACACCGGTCTTAAGATAGTGGACGCGGGATTAGTCTCGACCCCACTCCTCGCTTTCGCCACCCGCATCAGCGGGGCTGCTGTCGGCATCATGATCACGGCTTCCCATAACGCGGCGGAATATAACGGGTTTAAATTCTTCATCCAGGGCTTGCCCGCCCCCACGAGTTGGATCGGACGGCTCTATAACATTTTGAAGAAGCAGGCCTTCCGTAAGGGCGCGGGTGTGGTGGAAAAGAAAGACTTCTTCGCCGATTACCGGAACGCCCTGGTGAATACGGTGGCCCAAAATTTCCAGGGGCTCAAGATGGTCGTGGACCCGGGGAACGGATCGGCGACTTTGACGGCGCCCATGGTCTTGGAGGCCCTGAATTGCGATCTGGACCTTTTGAACGGGGGCCCCGACGGGCGTTTTCCAGGGCGCGGCGCGGATAGTTCCCATCCGGAAGCCTTGGAGGCTTTGGGAGAGAAGGTCCGCAAGACCAAGTCCAAATTGGGGGTGGCTTTCGACGGTGATGGTGACCGCGTCAGCTTCGTCGATGAGAAGGGTCGGGAAGTTCCCAACGACATCATCCTTTGCCTTTTGGCAGAGGCCCTGCTCAAACGGCAAAAAAACATCCGGGTCGTCTACGACGGCAAATGCTCGGGTTTGGTGGAACAAAAGATAAGAGAATTGGGAGGCGTCCCTCTCTTGGAAAGATCCGGTCACGCTTTCATCTTTGAGCGGATGCAAAAAGACAAGGCAATGCTGGGGGGCGAAGCCAGCGGGCATTTTTTCCTTCCGGGTTCCTTCCCGGGCGACGCCCTTTTCACTTGCTTGAAGGTGTTGGAGATCTTGAAAGAGAACGGCGTATCCCTCGCCCAATATTCGGAACAATTCCCGCCACGGGTCTCGACCCACGATATCAAGCTGGACCTGGCCCCTGACCTGGTCGCCAAGCTCTTTGAGGCGCTGAAAACACGGGCCCAATCCATGGGCGGGGAAGTGTCGACCATTGACGGCATTCGTTCGATATTCCCCGAGGGATGGGGTATCGTCCGGATGTCCGTTACCGAGGCCGTTCTTTCCTGCCGATTGGAAGCCATCAGCGCTAAAAAGTTAAAGACTTTGATCGAGGAATGGTTCCAGGACCTTCCGGAGATCGGGAAAAAGATCCTGGAACGGATCGATTGAGTCCATTCTTTCTTCCGGCGGATCCACGATGATCTATTGCGCCTTCGTGGGGCCTTTCAAAGACAAACGACTCCGGGAAATGGGGAAGGAATTCCATCAGCGCTTGGAGAAGCTATGGCCGGTGACCTTGGTGGAACTGCCTGAAAAAACCAAGGACATCCTCAAATGGGTCGAGGGCCGAAAAGGGAAGGGTCTTTTGGTGTCGCTCGACGCTCACGGAGAAACGCTCGATTCCCCCGCCTTCACCGAATGGGTGACCCGATCCTCCCGTGACCTTTATTTCCTGGGTTGGGGCGCCGATGGGCCGCCCCCCGATCTCCCCAAGAAAGACATGAAAAGTCTCAGCTTATCCCCGATGACCTATTCCCATGAACTGGCCCGTGTTCTTCTGTTGGAACAGCTTTACCGGGCTGGCGCTTCTTTGCGCGGCCATCCTTATCCCCGATAGCAGGGTGTGAGTGTATTTACGGCTTACATGCCGTAAAATACTGGAACCGACCCCTCGCTTTGCCCGTCCAACATTCGAGAGAAAGAAAATCCTGGAGGTATCATGACCCGTCCGAAAAGCATCCCGCGAAATCCTCTTATGACGTTCATTTTTCTTTTCTCGTTGCTCCTTTTTCATGGCCCCACCTTCGCCCAAAACGCCGCCGACGATGACGCGACAGGAGCGGTTGAACCCGTTCAATACGTCTTGGAGGACCTCAAAGGTGACGTTCAGGTGTTGGAAGCTGGGTCCAAGGATTGGGCCAAGGCCGATGAGGGAGAGGTCGTCGAGACGGGCGATGAGGTCAAGGTGGGTGACAAGAGCGAGGCAACTTTAGCCCTTGGAAATGATACCTCGGTACATTTGGACGCCCAGACGCACATGAAGGTCGAAAAGATCGAGGCAAATGAAAATGGCGGGTTCTTGAGCCGCCTTCAAGTCCTGACA
>CAZLND010000194.1:0-5453 GCA_964560635.1 uncultured bacterium
GCCTTCAGGGCCTCGGTGAATTGTTCGCGCAGTTCCTCGCGCTTGGCTTCCAGGGCCTGGGCCGCTTCCTTGCCTAATATCTCTTCCAACGTCTCCGCTTCCATATTGAACAGGTCGCCATATTCGATGGCGTCCTTCAACTGTTGTTCCAGCTTGTCCAGCATCTCCAACCGTTCCTTCAAACGCTCGGCCTCGGCGGGCTCGGGGTTCTTGGGGCCGGTGAACTTGTGTTTGTCGTAGAGTTCCTTCAGGGAATTCATCCGTTGGAGAAGATAATTGAGTTCCTGCAACAATTGGCGGGCTTCGGAGGCGGTCTTGTTTTGTAAACGGGAAAGCTGCCAGTCCAAAGGGTAAAGGGAAGCGGGGTTGCGCTTTTCGAGGGCTTCCTTCAGCTTATCGGAAAGGTTCTTGTCCTTGAGCTTGGCGACCAGTTGTTCGGCCTCGGTGGACTTGCGGCGTATCTCTCGCTCCAGGTGGTTCAAGAGCCCATCCAACCGGTAGCCTTCCAGCATCTCTTTGCGTTGGCGTTCGATCTCATTCAAATAATTTTGGAGTAGCTCCTCCAAGCCGCTGACCTTCAGGAACTGGTTATAGGGGATGCCCTTTTCCTGCAGGTGGCGCAGGGCCTCGTCGAAGGAAACGTGGTATTGCATCATCAGTTCCTTCACGGCATTGACCAAGTCCTCCACCGTAAAAGGGGGCTTTTCGGGTTCGCGCCATTGGGAATAATCGTGAGTGATCATAAGTACCTTGAACCAACTTCCAACACGAAGCCACAAAGCCGCCAAGAAAAAATGATTTTAAAACTTTGAGTCTTAGAGTCTTCGTGTTGGATTTGGGTTATGTGCCTTTCTTTTTAGGACCGGCCATGGCCTGGTAATCCATGATCTCCCCGACTTTGCTACGTGAGAGCTTTCCAGAAAGATGCAGGCCTTCCAGAACGAATTCCACGCAAGAAGCTTGGTAGGCCTCCGATTTTCCGTCGGAAAGGTGATGGACCGGTTCCCAAATCTGGGGAAGTTGGGAAACCACGTTCTTGTAATCGCTGGAGGGAGTAAGTTCGGAGACCCGGATGTGTTTTTCCCCCGCCATATCGGGAACGGGCATATCGAGGTGTCCCTTCTCCATGTGCTCTTTGAAGACCTGGGCCACGGCCTTGTCCATGATCTTGCTGAAGACCTGGAACTCGTTCACGGTCTCTTCGCGAAAAGGGTCCAGGTCG
The DNA here is from genome assembly GCA_964560635.1 of uncultured bacterium. Classification (GTDB taxonomy): domain Bacteria; phylum Oederibacteriota; class Muellerivitia; order Muellerivitales; family Muellerivitaceae; genus CAZLND01. The sequence continues at coordinate 1,223 of CAZLND010000194.1, forward strand.
ATCTTGCCGGCGGAAGAAGTGTAGAGGTAGTTGAGATCGGACATGCGGGGCACGGCTTCCTTCTCGCCCAAAATGTAAGAACGGCGGCGGGCGTTTGCGATCATGGTCTCGTAGTTGGCGATGGAAAGTCGGGCCGAGACGCCGGATTTTTGGTTCACATAAGGGCTTTTGCGGGCCTCGATGGTGATCTGCTCGATGATCTCGGTCATGAAATCGGGCACCGTCAATTTGACCTCGGTGTCCTGGGGCACGCTGGCTTCCTGTTGGATGATCTTGATGCCTAGTTCTCTCGTTAAAGGGTAATGGGTGCGGATCTCGGCGCCGATGCGGTCCTTCAATTGGGTGATGATCTTGCCGGCGCGGGTATATTCCTCCGGGTTGCCGGTGAAGAGCAGGATGATGTCCAAGTCGAAACGGATGGGATAACCCCGCACCTGGATGTCGCGCTCTTCCAAAATATTGAAGAGGGCCACTTGTACCAGATATTCCAGGTCGGGAAGTTCGTTGACCGCGAAGATGCCCCGGTTCATGCGGGGAATGAGGCCGAAATGGATGGCTTCCTCGCTGGCGAGGGGGTTCCCTGCCGCCACCTTGGCCGGGTCCAGGTCCCCGATGATGTCCGCGATCTTGGTGCCGGGCGAAAGACGTTCCCCGTAACGGGCATCCCGTCCGATCCATTCGATCTCCAAATTGTCGCCATGCTCGGCCAGCTTCCGGCGGCAGGAAGCGCAAATGGGATGGTAAGGATGGTCGTGGATCTCACAGCCCTTCACGACGGGCAGTTCCTCGTCGAGGAACTGGACGATGGAACGCATGATGCGGCTTTTGGCTTGGCCCTTTTCGCCCAACAACACGATGTCGTGGTGGGACAAGAGGGCGTTCACCAGCTGGGGCAGGACGGTCTCGTCGAAGCCGTGGATATTGGGGAAGAGGGGTTTGCCGGTCTTCAGGCGGGTGATGAGGTTCTTTTCCAGCTCTTGCTTGACCGTTAGGTCCTTATATCCAGAGGCTTTGAGCTCTTTGATGTTCGTGGGCTTGGAGGGCATGGTTTTCCTTGATTTATGTCATCCTGAGCGAAGCGAAGGATCTTTGTTTGAGGGGAAACATAGATTCTTCGGCGAAGAGCGCCTCAGAATGACAAATTCGAATAATGCGTAAATGACGGTTTTCATCTTAAGAGGGCCCTATCGGGGTTGCAAGGGTCCGATCAAGGCTTAGAGGAGGCCTAAAGCCTGGTAAACATGCAGGATGCCCCTGAGGGATTCATGGCTATTGGAGGGATCGTCCAGGTTCCGGAGGCGCAAGCCCGATGCGGGCAAGCGGGGGGCGTGGGTGGAAACAGGGGAAGCCAGCTCATAAAGGACACCCGACTTCAACACCAGTTCGGAAGGGTGATAAGGGAAGTAATAGCGGTGAAAGGCCCCGTTGAAATAGGAGTAAGTACAAGGGGTCCGGTCCCTATTCTTGGCGGCGATCTCGGATAGGGAAGAGATGAGACGGGCGAACTTATCTGGAAAATCCCGGGTCGGGGCGGTCAGACCCAGATCGGGATGAAGCCTGGCCACCTGGGCTACGCCCCAGGTCTCGAACAAGGTAAAGGCGGGGATCATCTCGATATCCAATCGCTTGTGCTCGACCGCCCGAAGGTAATAAGCGGGGAAATAGTCCTCGTCAGCCTCGGCGAAGAAGACGCTATTTCGGGGAGAAGATTTCAATAGGTTGACGCCGTAATCGTAGCGTAAGGTTTGGTGTTCCTGGTTTTGGAGGGGAAAGTTAAAGTCGGCCAATCCGAAGAGCAGGAGAAAAGCCATCGGCAGAGGAAGGAAGGCCAAGCGCGGGGGAAGTAATGAACCTAATCGATAAAGTCCCAAGGCGGCCAGGAAAGCTCCGGCTATGTTGAGAGATAGCAAGAAATTATCGATATACCAATGGTAGGGGATATTGGTGGGGACCCAAAAATAAGTTAGAAATAAGAGGAGCAAGAAGGCGGCCGGGAGCAGGAGGGCCAGAAAGGCTTTCTTTCCAGAAGCCGTCCAAGGACTGGCCAACCCCAAGAGCGCCAAGAGAAGGGCGGGGGCCTTGAGATCCGAGATCAAATGGGGGCCCAAGGCCGTTCCCTGGATGTCCAGGATGCGATGGGCCAGTTGGGAGAGGTCGCTCCAGGTTTTTTGGCCGTGGAGGACTTGAAAGAACAGGCCTATCAAGCTGGTTTCCCGGTCGTTCACGTAACGCCGGAAAAAGGAATCCAAGAAGCGGGACAGGTTATCCGGCTCCCCCAAGTTCCAGCCTGGATGAAGGTTCGACCGGAGGGGTAAATATAAAAGGACAGACGTTCCTATGACGAAAAAGACGGACCCCAGGAGCCATTTCTGAGGAGTGAAGGGTCGCCGGATAAGCATGATCAGCAATAGGGGTAGGAAAATGATCTGAGTTTGCCAATGGTTGGTGAGGCCTAAGCCAAAAAGCAGAAGGACTAGGTACAACCAGCGGGACTTGATCGCTTTTCCGATCACCTCCAGTTCAAACTGCAGAAAAAAATAAAAGATCAATTGGGATAGCAGGGCCTGCCAAAGATAGATGCCGCCCTTGGCTCCTAAGGCTTTTTCCCAGTAGGTGTGCGAGAAGGCCAGCAAGAGAGCCCCCGATGCCGCGCAAGCGACCTTGAACCAAGTTTTCCCTCCGGGGTGTTGGGCAGGGGGTGTTTGAAGGAAGTGGTCCAGAACCATGAGGATGTTGCGCGCTAATAGCACGGCCGTGAAGGCCGCCAAAAGGGCTGAACCCACGTTCACTTGGAAGGCTACCCCCCCCAAAGGTAGGAAAGAGACCAACCTCACCCAAAGGGTATCCAAGGCGTAACTGGGGGGATGGGCCAGCCCCAATTTGACGCCCGCCGCGATGGTTTCGGGCGAATCGTCATCCATGAAAACGGGGCAGAGGGTGCGTAGATAAAGGCCGAAACAAACGAGGAATAGGAAGGAACCCCATAGGTCCAAGAGGCGGCCTTGAGAAAAGAAGGCCTGGGCCCTATTTGTTTTTCGTTGGATCGAGGATTTCCTCACGGGCCCATTATATCGGGTCCATATTAATAATTTGGTGTCATCGCGAGGAGTGACCCGCGAATAGCGGGTCGATTACGACAAAGCGACCCCAGTTTATATAAGCCTTTTCCCAAGGAAGTTATTTTGGAACCGAGGTTGCTTCGTCATAAACGGCCGCCTATTCGGCGTCCATTCCTCGCAATGACAGCATTGGAACTAGGGGAGCTTTTCGTTAAAATGAACCTCCGACACCATTCCTTTCCCCATACCCCAAGAAAAGAACCTGAATGCCCGAACTCATCGAAACCGCTTCCCCTTCTTTCCTTTCCGCCGAACCCAAGGTCACCCTCATCAACACCTTTACCAAGCCCTTCGATAACGCCGTGGCCACCGCCCGGACTTGTTATTCGAGCAAGGGCATCATTACCGCCGAGCAGGTTGGCGGGGAGGGGTTGGACGAGGAAAAGCGCGAGGAGCGTCACCAAAAGCGCGACGACCTGGCTCGTTCCATCTATAAGGCGGGGCACCATACAACTCTGCAACACGCTCATTTCCAGTTCGCCTTGGAAAATGTCTCCCGGCAATTCATCTGGAGCTTCCTGCACAGCCATCCCTTTTATAACTCCGAACAGGTGTCCCAACGTTATGTGACGGTGGATACCAAGCAAGTCGCCATGCCGCCTTTGACCGGCGAGGCGGCCCAGGTCTACCGGGACACGGTGGATTTCCAGACCCAGTCCTATCTCTCGCTCACCGAGAAATTGAAGGGGCTGGTGGAGCGGGAATATCTCACCCGGTTCAAACATGCCGACCCCAAAAGCAAGAAAGTCGTAACGGCCGTCCAGAAGAAGGCGCAAGAAGTGGCCCGCTATGTATTGCCGGTCGCTACCTTCGCTTATCTTTACCACACGGTCTCGGGTCTGACCTTGCTTCGCTACTGGCGGCTTTGTCAAACCTTCGACGCGCCCCTGGAACAACGTATCGTCATCGGGAAGATGGTGGAAGCGGTCTTGAACGAGGCGCCCGAATACCGCGCCATTATGGAACAGCCCCTCAGTTTTGAATCCACCGCTGAGGCCCAGATGTATGAGGCATTCCACGCCACCGCCGCCACACATAAAGCTTTCCGGCAGGAATTCGACGCTTCTTTAGATGGCCGCATGTCCAAGCTGATCGACTATTCCAAAGAGGCG
>CAZLND010000195.1:0-5449 GCA_964560635.1 uncultured bacterium
CGATGATGAACTTGCGCTTGGGCGTGGCGAAATAGCGGTACGCCACGTCGATGGTGATGCCCTGCTCGCGTTCGGCCGCCAGGCCGTCGGTGATGAGCGCGAAGTCGATGTCTTCCCCACCCTTCTTTTGGGTGGTCTTTCGGATGGCTTCTAGTTGGTCCTCAAAGACCCCCTTGGAGTCATAGAGGAGGCGCCCGATGAGCGTGGACTTGCCGTCATCCACCGACCCGGCGGTCGTGAAGCGGAGCATGTCCATCTTTTCGTAGTTGATGAGGGTCTTAGCGCTAAGAGTCATTCAAACCTCAAACCTAAATTTTCATTACCAAAACACCAAAGTAAGGACAAAAGAATTTTAACGACGATAAAACCGATGACTGCCGATAACAACCGATGACTTATCGGTCTTCATCGGCCTTTGTCGGTCGTATCGTCGTAAAAACGATGTGTTAAAAATAACCTTCCTTTTTCTTCTGTTCCATCGAGCTATCCGAACCGTGGTCGATGATGCGGTTTTCCCTCTCGCTTTTGCGGGTGCCGATGAGGTCCTCGATGATGCCCCGAAGGTCGTGGACTTCCTTCTCGTTCTGGACGGCACCGGTGCAGGACATACAGCCCAAGGAGCGGAAACGAACCTTCATATCCTTGACTTCGTCCCCCGGCAGGATGGGGATGTGGGAAACCCACGGAATAAGAAGATTGTTACGTTTGATGATCTTGCGGGTATGGGTGAAGTAAATGGGAACCACCGGGATCTTTTCCATCTCGATATAAAGCCAGATATCCAGTTCGGTCCAGTTGGAGAGCGGAAATACGCGGATAGACTCGCCCTCGTTGACCTTGGAGTTATAAAGGTCCCAAAGCTCGGGTCTCTGGTTCTTGGGGTCCCATTGGCCAAAAGAATCCCTGAACGAATAAACCCTTTCCTTGGCTCGTGACTTCTCTTCTTCACGCCGAGCGCCACCAAAAGCAGCGTCGTAACCATACTTATTCAAGGCATCCAAAAGTCCTTGGGTTTTGAGCAGGCCGCAGCATTTTTGGACCCCGTATTTGAAGGGACTGGCGCCGCCAGCGATGGCGGTCTCGTTGCGCTCCACTATCAGTTTGGCGCCGATATCTTGGATGAACTTGTCCCGGAACTCGTACATCTCGGGGAATTTGTACCCCGTGTCCACGTGCAACAGAGGGAACGGGATCTTACCGGGGGCGAAGGCCTTTTGGGCGAGGCGCACCATGCAACTGGAGTCCTTGCCGACGGAATAAAGCATGACCGGGTTTTTGAACTCGGCGGCCACCTCGCGGATGATGAAAATGCTTTCCGCTTCCAGTTGCTTCAAATGGGATAGGGTTTTTGAGTCGGCTAAAGTTTGCATTCATTCTCTTTTGTTGGTTTGGGGATCATTATCGGATTCCCCGGTAGGTCAAATCCAGGTGACTAGGCCAAAAGCCCAACAAAAATACACTTTTTCGGGAACCAAAACAACCTAAACCACCCCGATACAAAGCTCTAAAACCCTGAAAACAGAAAAGAGCTTTATCTTCTTTAGGATTTCTCGGCGCTTTAATGAAGACTAAGGATCAGATCTGAAAAACGTGGAAGGCCGTTATGGCCGCGTAAACTTCCTGCCCATCCTCAAAACCGCTGGCCAAAGCCACACCCTTGGGAACTTGGGCAAAGATATATTTGTCTTCCCCAATATCCAATTTGTACTCAATGATCGTCCCTTTGAACCTTGTCTTGGTGATCTTGGCTTTCACCTGCAAGGTCTCGATTTGAGCCGTCAAGTAAACATCATTGGGTCGGAAATAAATCCGGATCTTTTGCCCGATCTGGAATTTGGGATTGATGGAAAAGCGGAAAGGGCCCCACACCGCCAACCCCTTCTCCGCCACCTCGGTGTCGATGTAATTGGTCTCACCCACGAATTGGGCGATGAAATGGGACGCCGGCCGGTCGAATATCTCCATGGGGGTTCCTTCCTGTTCAATGACCCCCTGATTCATGATGAGTATCCGACTTGCCACTTCCAAAGCTTCTTGTTGGTCATGGGTGACGAAGAGCGTCGTTACGTTGGTTTCATCATGGAGCTTCAGTATCCATTCCCGCATTTCCTCCCGGACTTTCGCGTCCAGGGCCCCGAAGGGTTCGTCCAAAAGCAACAATTCCGGCCTGGGAGCCAGGGCCCGGGCTACCGCTACCCGTTGCCTCTGTCCACCGGACAATTGGGAAGGGTACCTCTTTTCATATCCCTTCAGTTGGATCAGGTTCAACAACTCATCGACCCTTTCCTTCACATCCTTTTCTGAATATTTTCGGACACGCAGACCAAAAGCGATGTTATCGAACACGTTCATGTGCTTGAAAAGGGCGTAATGTTGGAAAACGAAACCGACGTTGCGTTCCTTGGCCGAAACATAAGTGGCTTCGCGGCCGGTCAGATGGATCTCACCCGTATCCGGGATCTCCAACCCGGCGATCATGCGAAGAAGGGTGCTCTTGCCCGACCCCGAAGGGCCCAAAAGAGCCACCAACTCACCCGTCTCCAATTTAAGGTTGGTTTCCTTGACGGCCTTGAAGCCGTTGAAGGACTTGGTCAAATGCTTGACTTCGATGCTCACGTGGCCTCCTCACTTTCGAGGAATGTGGATAATACGGTCCTCTCCTCGTGACTACGGGCCTCGATGAAACTTTTGGCGGCCAGGGTCACCAGGGCGAGGAAAGCCAAGAGGGACGCCACCGCGAAGGAAGCCGTGAAATTGTATTCGTTATAAAGGATCTCCACATGCAAGGGCATGGTATTCGTCAATCCCCGAATGTGACCTGATACGACGGAAACCGCCCCGAACTCCCCCATCGCACGGGCATTACAAAGAATGACACCATACAACAAACCCCATTTGATATTTGGCAAGGTGACTTTCCAAAAGATCTGCCAACCGTTCGCGCCAAGGACGGCCGCCGCCTCTTCCTCTTCCGAGCCTTGTTCCTGCATCAAGGGGATCAATTCACGGGAAACGAACGGAAAGGTGACAAAGATGGTCGCGAGCACGATGCCAGGGACCGCGAAGATGATCTGGACATCGTGGTCCTTCAACCAATGGCCTAACAACCCCTGCAGGCCGAAGAGAAGGACGTAGATCAGGCCTGAAATGACCGGCGAGACGCTGAAAGGGATGTCGATCAAGGTGATCAGCAAATTCTTACCAGGAAAGTTGAACTTGGTGATGGCCCAAGCCGAGGCTAGCCCGAAAACCGTGTTACAAACCACCGCGATGACCGCTGTCAGGAGCGTCAGCCGGATCGCCGAAAGGGCCGCTGGCTCGCTGACGGCGTTCACGTAATAAGCGAATCCCTTTTCGAACGCGGCGGTAAAAACCTGGACGAGTGGCAGCACCAGGAACAAACCAATGAACGACATCGCCGCTCCGATCAAGGCCCACCTGACCCATCGTGGTTCGGTAAGGGCATGGGCCGGATCATTTCTATTTTTTCCCGTGACTTTGACGATCAATGTTTCTTTCATTTTATCCTCAATGGATGACCCGGTATTCGCCCGCCCTGGATTGCAGCCAATTGATGAACAACAATAACGTAAAGGAGATGACCAACATGACGACCCCAATGGAAGTCGCTCCCGCATAGTCGAATTGTTCCAGTTTGGTCATGATCAAAAGTGGCGTTATCTCGGTTTTCATGGGCATGTTCCCGGCGATGAATATCACCGAACCGTACTCCCCCACCGCCCGAGCGAAGGCCATGGAAAAACCCGTCAACCAGGAGGGGATAAGGGTGGGCAAAACCACCCTCGTCACCGTATACCAGCGGCTCGCGCCCAAACTGACCGACGCTTTCTCGATCTCCGGATCCAGGGATTCCATAACAGGTTGGAGTGTCCTGACCACGAAAGGAAGTCCGATAAAGGTTAGCGCCACGATGATCCCCAAGGGCGTGTAGGCCACCTTGATGCCCAGCGGTTCCAAAAATTTCCCCATGAAACCATTGGGGGCATAGATGGCCGTCAAGGTAATGCCCGCTACCGCCGTCGGAAGGGCGAAGGGCAGGTCCACGAGGGCATCCATGAACCTTTTCCCTGGGAATTCATACCGTACTAAAACCCATGCCACGATGACACCGAATACCGAATTGATAGCCGCGCCAACAAAGGCAGCTCCAAAGGTCAGTTTATAAGAAGCCATCACCCGAGGGGCGGTCACCTCTTCTAAGAACTGGGCCCAGGTCAGAGTGGCGGATTTCAGGACCAATGCCGCCAATGGGATAAGTACGATCAAGCTCAAATAGGTCAGGGTAAAGCCCATCGTGATCCCAAAACCTGGCAGGATCCCGATGGATTTGAATTTTATCCAAGCTTCGTTATTTTTACTCGCCATTTTAAATAGAGTTCCATTCCTTCCAGGAATCCAGCACTCCCCGGATACCCCTGATCGCCTCAGAAGCATCTTCGCCATCGGCCGAAAACTCCAGTAACGTACCATAAATGGCACCCAGCGTTAACAGATCCAACAAGCTTTTGCCGTTCACCTGCCTATATCCGTTCGAAACCTCCACCTTGCTTTTGAAACGTCCCGCCACCCTGGCCAATTCAGCCGCCGCCCTCAAATGAAGACCGAGCCGGTGAAGGACCGGGATCTGTTCGATGATTTTCATCGGGTTCTTCTCCAATGCCGGGAATCCCGGCTCCGCTGTCGTGAAAGAAACGATAACCATATGGCTCCTTGAGTTGAAAAGAACGGGAGATAGCCCTGTACTATCTCCCGCGCCGACCCGGTAAGGAGGGTTTGGCCGGCTCCCTCCTGGCAGTCGAATGGTCATTTCACCTGATAGATCTGGTCGAAGACCCCGCCATCGCCAAAATAAGCCGGCTGGGCCTTTTTCCATCCGCCAAAAAGCTTGTTCACCGTGAAAAGCTTGATCTTGGGGAACTCATGCGTATGCTTGGCCGCCACCTTCTTGTCCCTCGGGCGGTAATAGTTGTGAGCGATGATCTCCTGACCCTCCGGGGAATAGAGGTGCCTCAGGTAGGCTTGGGCCACTTTGGTGGTCCCGTGTTTTTCAGCGTTCTTATCCACCCACGCCACTGTCGGCTCAGCGAGGATGCTCACGGACGGATCGATGATCTCGAACTTGCCCTTACCCAGTTGGTTGACCGCCAGGTAAGCCTCATTCTCCCAGGAGATCAGCACGTCCCCGATACCCCTCTCCACAAAAGTCGTTGTGGAACCACGGGCGCCCGAGTCCAGGACCGCCACGTTCTTATAGACCTTCCCGACGAATTCCCGCGCCTTCTCCTCGCTTCCGTACTTCTGCAAGGCATAACCCCAAGCGGCCAAAAAGTTCCAACGGGCGCCGCCGGAAGTCTTAGGATTGGGTGTGATGACCGAGATATCCGCCTTGGCCAAGTCGTCCCAATCCTTGATATGTTTCGGGTTGCCG
>CAZLND010000196.1:0-5436 GCA_964560635.1 uncultured bacterium
AAACACTTCACCCCGAACTCGAACCTTTATAACTTCATCCCCGTCGCGAATTTCAACGGGTCCACCCTTCCCTCTTGGGGCGCTTTGGACGCGGGCTTTTATTTCAAATATTGTTTCCCTTATCCCAACTCATCCCTCATGGACCTTTTGGGCGTGGATCTCCTTTTGCTACCCATAGACCCAATGCCCTCCCACTTTCAAAAGCTAGGAAAGGACGGGGCTTGGACCCTTTGGAAAAATCCAGGTTCCCTGGGAGGCCACTTCCTTTTCATCGGAGCGATAAGGTCGGCCTCCCGCAAGGAAGCTTTCCAAGCCTTCGCCAGCGAAAAGGCCAAGCCATTGGAAGACCTGTTCCTCGATCCCCTTCCCTTTTCCCAAGCTCCCCGCCACGATCCTTCCAACAACAGGGTCTCGGATGAATTTTTCAATCTTTCGGAAAACAAAGAAGGTTATTTGGTGGTGACCCAGAACGCGTCACCCGGTTGGCGGTCATGGATGGACGGCAAGCCATCACCAGTTTTCCTGGCGGACGGCATCTTCCAAGCCGTTCCCGTGAGCCGGGACTCCCATCAAGTCCGCTTGGCCTATGAACCGGCAAGTTTTAGGTTGGGTTTGTTCGTGAGCTTGTTGGCGTTGGCAGGATTCATAACCAAATTAGGATTGAAACGGATCCCGCGTTAAGAGTCGGCGACAAAAATTTTCACCACCAAGGCACAAAGACACCAAGAAAATCTTTTGATTTTTTGATCCACATCCTGGTTTTTTCTTAACCTTGGTGACTTGGTGTCTTGGTGGTAAAAGGGGTTCTGTTACAGCCTTTAAAGAACCAACATCTCTTGGGCCGAGGCCAGGACCTTCTCGGGCGTGAGCTTCACCAGACATTCCTGATGTACATGGGGAGCCGCGCCCTGAACTTTCGGGAAGGGACAGACATTCAGGTCGCAGGGGCCGCAATCGAGGAAATGCTGTAAGTAGCGGTGACGGATACCGGGTTTGGTCCAGCTCAGGCCCCAATGGGGACCGCAGAGGGTCAGGCTCTTCACGTTGAAGGCTTGGGCCAGGTGCTGGGGCGTACCGTCGTTGCCGATGAGCAGGTCCATTTGAGAAACAAAAGCCGCTGCCCGGCGCAGGTCCGTTCCAGGCATCCGTAGCACTTTTCCAGCGATCCCCCACTCCACTTCATCCAATAGTTCCTTGTCCCCCGGGCTCCCCAAAAGGACCGGCTTCACGCCCAGCTTGTCGTTCAACAGGACCGCCAGGCGCCGCCAATGGTCCGCTGGCCAACGCTTGGAAGACCACATACCCGTGGGGTTCAACCCTATCTTTTTCCCCAGCGCCGCTTTCGCCCCCAACTCTTCCCATGCGTCCCGTGCCCATTTTCTTTCCCCGTCTTCCAGCACAATGTCCGTTTGGATGCCGTTGTCCGCGATCCCCAAGGCCCGAAGGATGTCCAAATTCACCTCGACCTGGTATTTCCGGGTCTTGTTCTTGGGGATCTTGTGCGTGAAGGCCCACTTGCGGAAACGGAAGGCGTATCCCGCCCTTAAAGGCGACCCCGTCGCCAGGGTGAGCCAGGCGGAACGGGGCTCGGCGGCCAGGTCCAGGACCCAGTCATACTGAGCGTCCCGAAGGCTCCCGATGAATTGAAGGAGCTCTCCGGCCGGAGCGCTTTTTTCAGGATGGACCAATGTTCGGTTCAAATAAGGATTGTTCTTGAGGATGGGGGCGCAAAAGGAACGCGTGAGGAAGTCGATCTTCGCTTGGGGAAAGGCTTTTCGAAGGGCGCGGACGAGGGGCGTTGAAAGGATGACATCGCCGATGCCCTTCAAACGGATCAGCAGGATCTTTTGAGGGACGGAGGGCGAAACGGACTTCACTTAACGGGCGTCAGCCAGTCGAAACGGTCGGGCGTTTCCCCTGTGAGCACGTCGAAGAAGGCTTTTTGGACCTTTTCGGTCACGGGACCGCGTTTGCCGTCGCCGATCTTGATATTGTCGATCTTGGAGACCGGCGTCAATTCGGCGGCCGTCCCGGTGAGGAAAACCTCATCGGCGATATAAAGGCTTTCGCGCGGCAAGACCTGCTGGCGGATCTCGATGCCCATGTCGCGGGCCAAGACGAAGACCGAGTGACGGGTGATACCGGCCAAGATGGCTGAGCTGGTCGGCGGGGTGAAGATGACCCCGTTCTTCACGATGAACACGTTCTCGCCCGAGCCTTCCGAAACGTAACCATAGTGGTCCAGCGCGATACCTTCGTCGAAGCCGTCCTGGATGGCTTCCATCTTGATGAGCTGGGAATTCAAGTAATTACCGCCCGCCTTGGCCAAAGCCGGGAAGGTGTTGGGGGCCTGGCGCTGCCAGGAGGAGATGCGCACCGAGATGCCCTTTTCCAAGGCGTCCTCGCCCAGGTAGGAACCCCAGCTCCAGGCCGCGATGGCGCAATGAAGGGGATTCTTCAGGGGATAGACACCCATGGCGCCGTAACCACGGAAAACGAAGGGGCGGATATAGCAGGCCTTGAGCTTGTTGACCTTGACGGTCTTGAGGACGGCTTCCTGGAACTGCTTCTTGGTATAGGGGATCTCCATGCGGTAGACCTTGCCCGAATCGAACAAGCGGTCGATGTGGGATTCCAGGCGGAAGATGGCCGGACCTTGCTTCGTGTTATAGCAACGCACGCCTTCGAACACCGATGAGCCGTAGTGGACCACGTGCGACATGACGTGGATGTTGGCTTTTTTCCAATCCACCAGTTTGCCGTCGAACCAGATCTTGCCTTTACCGAACAAAGGGCGCTCCTCGAGAGGGGTTGTTTAAAGAGGGGCCATTATAGGTGAAACCCCCGTTCTGGCAAAGGGAGTTGAATCTTCGGCAACACATTAGTTTGATGTCATCGCGAGGAGTGCCCCGCGAATAGCGGGGCGATAACGACGTGGCGACCCCAGTTTTAATAAGCCTTTCCCCAAGGAAGTTTATTTTGGAACTGAGGTTGCTTCGTCATTTACAGCCGTCTATTCGACGGCTATTCCTCGCAATGACGGCAAAATTTAAGCCGTGACACTGCTGAACCTTCTTCTGGGGTTCGGGAGCCGATAGGATCCCTGTGGCTTACCCCCGGATGCGGTTCTTTAGGTGGAAAATCCCATGTTATACTTGCCCCCGGAACGCAGGTAATAAGGATCGAACTTGAAAACCGTTTCCCGCTATGTCCTCGGTGAGATCATGCCGCCCTTTCTGGTTTGCGTGGTCCTGCTGACCAGCTTGTTCATGACCAACAAGGTCTTCTTGCTACTCGACCTGGTGCTCAATAAAAAAGTACCCCTTTTCGATACCGCCATCCTTTATTTGAGCCTCATCCCCTTCATCCTTTCCATGACCGTGCCCATGTCCATGATGGTGGGTACCTTGTTGGGCTTCGGCCGGTTGAGCTCAGACATGGAAGTAACGGCCTTCAAGAGCAGCGGTATCCACATGTTCCATTTGATCGGCCCCGTACTGGGCTTTAGCCTGTTGCTTTCGGGCCTCATGTTCTACTTCAACGATAAGGTCTTGCCCGCCGCCAACTACGCCTTCAAGCAGTCCCAGTTCCAGATATTGCAAAAAAGGGCCAACGTGGCCATCCGCGAGAAGGTCTGGATCGACCAGTTCGAGAACTATCGATTCTTCATCGACCACCAAGAACCGGACGGTTCCTTTTCCAACATCAAGTCCTTCAACTACCTCTCCTCCCAAGCCCCTCTCCAAAGCACGGTCGCCCAAAAAGGCGCCCTGTTGAACGACCCCAAGTCCTACCAGCTCTTCTTCGACTTGAAGAACGGCGTTACGAGCTGGAACACCGACCGCTACCGGACCTATAACCAGCTTTACTTCGACCGCTATACCATCCGGCTCAACCTTGAAAGCCAGCTCGCCCGTCTTTCCGACGTCAAGAAGGACTACGAAGAAATGGATCTGGGGGAGCTTAGGCAAGCCATCTCCCTCGAGAAGGACCTAGGCCGTCTCAACCATTTAAAGACCGAATTCCAAAAAAGACTGGCGCTTCCCTTCGCCTGCCTGGTCTTGTCCTGGTTCTGCGCGCCCCTAGGCCTTTGGACCCGGTCCAAGGGCTTCAAGGGCTTCATCTTGGGGCTGGCCCTTATCTTCGTTTATTACCTGATGTTCATCATGGGGCAGACCTTCAGCAACCAGGGGACCCTCCCTCCCGTCATTGGCCTCTGGGGCGCGAACTTCATTTTGGGCACGCTGGGATGCCTGCTTTATTACCTCGTGGTCTCGGAACATTCAGCCTTCCGGCGTCTTCGCGCCCCGGTCCATCGCCAGCCCGCCCGAAAGAGGACCCGGTGAAGATCCTCACCCGATACCTCCTGCGTGAGTTCGCCAAACCCTTTTTGCTTTCCCTGGCGGGGTTCAGCGTCATCATCCTCATCCTCCAGATCTTCAACGATATGCACCTGATCATGGAATTCAAACCGGGCGTCTGGCCGACCCTCAAGTATTTCTTTTTCCATATTCCCGGCTTCATGGTCCAGATCGTGCCCATCGCCTGTCTTTTCGGGGTCCTTTTTTCCATGGGCTCCCTTTCCCGCGGCAACGAGCTCATCGCCATGCGTTCCGGGGGGGTGGATATTTTCCAGGTCTCCGTTCCACTGATCTTGGCCGGCACCCTCATTTGCGTCCTGAGCCTGCTCTTCAGCGAATGGGTGGTGCCTCGTTCCGAGGCTCTCAAGCACCATACCGTTTGGGTGGAGATATCCCACCACCCGGAGGATTCGGTCAATTTGACGCGGCAGAACATCACCATGGTGGGCGCGGGGGGAGGTTTCTACCACATCGGTTCCTTCGATGGTTCCACCAATAGCATGACCGACTTGTTGTTGCTGGAATTCGACCATGACACCCACCTCAAGACCCGCTTGGACGCCAAAGGCGCCAAGTACGAGAACGGGCAATGGTCCTTTATGAACGGTTATTTGAGGGAGTTCGACGCGACCGGAAAAGAAGTGGTGGACCAGGCCTTCGACAAGATCGCCCTATCCATCCCGGAAAAACCAACGGATTTCTTGACGGTCCAAAAGGAAGCCAGCCAGATGAATCTGATGGAGTTGAGTGAATACGTCCAACAGCTCAAACACAACGGGTCGGACTATCACAAGGAACTGGTGACCCTTTACCTGAAGTTCGCGTCACCCTTTGGCTGTGTCATCATGGTCATCCTGGGGGCGCCCTGGGGCTGGAGCATGCGCAAATACACCGGGGTCATCGCCAGTTTCGGCATCAGCGCCCTGGTGGCTTTCGCTTATATCGGAAGCATGCAGATAGGCCAGCACTTGGGGGAAACCGGGTTGGCCCCGCCCTTCTTCTCCGTCTGGTTGGCGAACGTCATCTTCGCCATTATCGGCCCTGTTCTTTTGATCAAGAAGAACCGATAACCGCC
>CAZLND010000197.1:0-5417 GCA_964560635.1 uncultured bacterium
CCAAGCCTTCCCGCCGCAAACCCAAAGAGAAAAAGTCCGAGATCCCCAATAAAGTGAATAATGTGGGGTACGTTTAGGGCCTTCTTCAGGGAACTTTGTCGGCCCCATTCCCGTCTGATATGATGAAGCCTCATTCCCTTAAAGGAGTTTCCTATGCCGAAACTTTTCCGCTGGTCCACCTTGGCCATTCCAGTCTTGTTCCTTCTGCTTTCAGGCTGCCAAGTAACGCCCACTCCCCCGATCTTCCCCCTTTACGGGCACCAGGGCATCATCCTGCTTCCCTTCGACAATTATTCCCAAGACGGGGCCCTCGCCCAAGCCGTGCAGGACGGCGTCACGTCCGACCTGGTCGCCTTGAATGCCGCCCCCATCTTTGAGGAAGGCTCGGTCTCCGATTACCTGAGTGGATTGAAAGGCAACGATACGGACCCTCGGACCAACCCCGCCGTCCGGCAAAAATTGGCCAAGCATTTCAAGGGCGACCTGCTCTTGACCTGCAATGTGGAGACTTACACCGAGTCCATCCAGGACAACCCGCCCCAAAGGGTCATGGTGGATTACAAGGACAAGACCTACAAATGGGGTTTCAACACCGTTCAACAGGTCAAGGTGACCGCCACCGCCAAGCTCATCGACGTGGCCAACGGCAACATCGCCTGGATGAAACAGGCATATGGAACGGGCCAAGTCCAGAATTGGACCGACCTTTCTTATCCGGGCGACAGGGACGCGGCTCCGGCGGAGGGCTGGGACGGCTGGCGGAAAAAGAACCACGATCACGACAGGGATGATCGCGGCGATCGTCACGGGGACGACAGGGACCGCTCCAATGGCGGCAAAACGGTCATCAATATCAACATCCAGAACAACCAACCGCAAAACCAGGACCCCAACGCCGCGCCCGCCGGACCGGCTCCTCTGCTTTATCAGAACAACGCCACCATCGCCAACCTGCGCCAAGCGGCCATCGCTCGGACCGTGGGTTGGTTGACCGACGATTTCAAAGGTCACGGCGGCTGGTATCCCGGTTACGTGGCGCCTCCACCGAAAAAATAAGTCCTTCCAAGAGGGACTTCATCGGTTTATCATTTCCAAAATTTCACAGTGAGGTTCGAAGGATGAAGCGGTTTCTCTTTGGCGTGGCCATGACAGCTTTCCTCGCCGGTCCCGCCTTCGGCGGGGACGCCGAGCTCCCGAAAAAGCAGGACAATTCCCAGCTCTCCCTTCCCAAGGAAAGTTCATTCCATTGGCAAAAATCCTGTAATACCGAAGGCTTGACCATCTATTGGTCAAAGGTGGAGGGAAGCCAGGTCATCGCCTTTAGGGGAGAGGGCATCGTGGACGCCCCCTTGGAGAAAGTGGCCTCCATCATCATCGACACGACCCGTGGAACCGAATGGATCGACAGCCTGGTCTCTTCCAGGGTGGTCCGCGACCTGTCCCCCAGCGAATTCATCGAATATGACCACGTGGGGATCGCTTTCCCCTTCGATACCGTCATGCAGGACCGCGATTTTGTTTCGCATGTTCGTTTGGACTTCGATCCCGGATCCAGGCGTGTGACCGTCCGATATGAGCCGGCGGAGGACTCTCTCGCCCCCCCCTTGAAGAAATTCACCCGCGGCACGATGACCTGCGAGTTCAAGATGGTGCCCATGAGCTTATCGGACGAGACCTACGTGGAAGCCGAGATCCATTGCGACCCCAAGGGCGGGGTCCCCAAGTGGCTGGTGAACTTTTTCCAGCAGGGCTGGCCCCAGAACACCTTCGAAAGCCTGCGCCGCCAGGCCAAAAAACCGGATATTCAGGTCCTAACGGTGGTGGACCATCTGTTGGCGAAAACCCCGGTGAAAGTGGCTGCGGCGCCGACAAAAGGCCCGGGCCGGACCGTTCGAAAATACTTCAATCCCAATTCACAGGTGAATTACTGAGCCTTGGGGATCACGCTGATCTGGCCGTTCTCTTCCAAGACCGCGTAACGGACCCTCTCCACGGCCGTCACTCCGCTTTTCCTCAAGGCCGCGTCCAGGTCCTCCATACTGATCCGTTCCCGGTCCATGCGGTCCTTGAAGATCTTCCCATTATGGACCAATAAAGTGGGTTCGCCGGCCATCATCCGCCGGAATGGCTTGAAGCGAAATGCCGTCAAGACCACGACCCAATTGAGGGCGAGGATGACCACCGCGCCGATCATGCCGCCGCCCAACGAGTTATCGTTCCCTATGACCGAGTTCTGGAGCACGTTGGAAATGATGAGGAGCACGATGAGGTCGAACGGCGTCAGCTGACCCACCTGCCGCTTTCCCGTGAAACGAAAAGCCATCAATAAGAAAAGATAGACCACCACCGACCGTAAGACCTTTTCCCAGACCGGGATGTCCGGCATCCATAAATGTTCCATACTTCCTCCTTCTTGGATCACTTCGCCGTCAATATTTCCCGGATCTTTTCCTCGTCCAGGATCATGTACATCTCATAACGGTTCAGGTTGGGACCGTAATAATTCTGGGTGATGCGGTAGGTGCGGAAACCTTTTTTCATGAAGAACTCCACGCTCAATTGGGAGGCGTCCAGCCGGATAAGTTTCATCTTGGGGATCTGGGCCAGCTTGGAAAGCCGGTTCCAAAGCATGAATTGGCCGATGCCGTGGCCGTGCCAGTCCTTGTGGACCATCCCCCAGCAAAGGGTGGCGGCCCCTCCGTCCAGGCCCAGGGCGTAGCCGCCTCCCGCGATCACCTTGCCCGCTTCATCCTCCACCAACAGGTAATCCTGCGGGAACTCCTCTAGGTAGGCGGAGAATTTTTCCTTTTCGGTTGCGAGGAAATATTGGGGGGTATTACTGTCGAAAACCCGAAGGCAGGCCTCCTTATCGGAGGCCTTATAGGACCGGAATTTCCATTGGGGGGAAAGGGGAGCGTTCATTCAACGACTCCTGTCGAAACGATGGGAACCTTAATCGAGGTAGGCGTCGGCTTCGATCTCCACCAGCATGGCCGGGTCGATAAGTTTGGAGACCTCGACAATGGCCATGGCCGGCCGGATCTCCCCGAAGACCTCGCCGTGGGCCTTGCCGTATTTTTCCCAGTCGGCGATCTTCGTGACATAAAGACGGGTGCGGACCACATGCTTATAATCCGCGCCTGCTTTCGCCAGAGCCTCGCCGATGGTCTTCAATGCGAGCTTGGTCTGCACATAGGGGTCCGGGTCGAACTTGCCGTCGGGCCCGGCGCCGGTCGTGCCGGAGACATGGATGGAATTACCGACCTTGACCGCCCGGGAATAACCCAGGATGGGTTCCCATTTCGAGCCGGTGCTGATGTTCTGACGGGTCATTTATCGCTCCTCAATCAAAAATTCAAGATCGATCTTAAGCGGACCCCGTTTTCCTTGGGGCGCTGATCTGCTTGGCGGTATTGGAGGAGGTATGAGGCCTCGAAGGGCCGCCCTTTTCATGGTCGTGATGGGCATGGGGATGATCGTGGTGATCGTGACCCGCGTGGTCGTGATCATGCTCGTCGGCCTTGACGTTCTTGGCCGCCTCGGCGTTCACCTTGGCCAAGGCCTCGCTTTGGGCCTTCTCGTCCGCCTGCAAATGGCACTTCTTGTATTTCTTCTTCGAACCACAGGGGCAATCTTCGTTGCGCCCGGTCTTGATCCTGGACTGCCAGTCGTTGTCCGCCATAAGGCCTCCCTACTCGCTTGGAATGTGGGTCATTATACGTTTTTTTAGGACTAATGGACCCTTTTTGCGTCCACGACCGTCTAATGAATAAGGGTCGTCCTATCGCTATTATTACCCAAAGGGATTAACCTTTTGATCAACAGGAACTACGGAGGCTTCTCATGAAAAGAACATTCGTCGCGTCGATAGCTTTATTGATCGCCCTCACCACCGGTGGGGCTTTGGCTCAAGGGGCTTCCAAAAATATCCTTCAAGAGGCTCCCGCTCCCACCCCCCTACCCACGGCCATGCCTTCGCCGATCGCGACCCGATCGGCCATTATTCCTAATTTCACTCCCGTTTCCTCGACAACCAGACGTCACCAAGGTCGGCGCAAGAAAGCCCAAACCACCGCCACACCCACCCCAGTTCCCGTTCAACCCGGATCCAGCCAGATCCAACCGGGTTCTTCCAACCCGAAAAAATAAACTTTTGATGAATAGCTTGGGGTAGTGACTCATTCCATCGATAGGACTTGAAGATCGATGGGTCGGGGTTATTTCTTCGAGCTGGTCTTAGCCGCGTCCTTGAGCCGCTTGGCTTCGGCGGCGGTCCATTCCTCGTATTCGGCGTAGCTCCCTTTGAAATCCGTATAGGTTCCATCGGGTTTCAGTTCCAGGACGCGGTTGGCGACCTTGCCGATGAGATCTTGGTCATGGGAGGAGAAGATCACCGTTCCGGTGTATTCGGCCAAAGCGGTGCTTAAGGATTCGATGGATTCCAGGTCCATGTGGTTCGTGGGCTCGTCCAGGATGAGCACATTACCCGCTTCCAGCATGAGGCGCGAGAGTACCATGCGCTGGCACTCACCCCCGGACAAGACCTTCACGTTCTTGTCCTGTTCCTCGCCGGTAAAAAGCATTCGACCCAACATACCGCGGATGACCTGCCCTTCTTCCAACGGTGCGAACTGCCGCAGCCATTCCAGGGCCGTCATATCCCGCGTTAACTCTTCCTTCACGTCTTGGGGCATGCTCGACAGTTTGACCGTGCTTCCCCACGCCGCCTGACCTTCGTCCACCTTCACGCCCCATTGGGCTAGGTTGGAACCCTCGTTTTTATAAGACCCGACCAGGCATTTGATGAGGGTAGTCTTTCCGATACCGTTGGAGCCGATGATGGCGATCTTATCGCCGTTACCGACGATGAAGCTGATCTTATTGAGGACCTTCAGGTCCCCGTAGGATTTGCTGATGCTCTTCACGTTCAAGATGTCCTTACCCGCTGGCTGTTTTTCCTTGAAGAAAAGCCGGGGATACTGCCGGGAGGATTGGATAATGGTTTCCAATTCGATCTTTTCCAATAGCCGGGCGCGGCTGGTAGCCTGGGCGCTCTTGGAGGCATTGGCCGAGAACCGAGCCACGAAAGCCTTGAGTTCGGCGATCTGCTTTTCTTTGCGGGAGTTCTCAGTCATCTTGCTGTCCAGGTTCTGCTTGGAGGCCATGGTGAAAAAGTCATAGTTACCCGAATAGACCGTCACCTTCTCACGGTCCACATCGGCGATATGGGTACAGATATGGTTCAGGAAGTGCCGGTCGTGAGAGATGACGATGATGGTGCCTTCGTAGGCGTTCAGATATTCTTCCAGCCAGTCGATAGTGCGGATATCCAGGTTGTTGGTGGGTTCGTCCAAAAGAAGCACGTCCGGTTTGGCGTAAAGTACCTGGGCCAAAAGCACGCGTACTTTCCAACAGCC
>CAZLND010000198.1:0-5402 GCA_964560635.1 uncultured bacterium
CCGTGCCCACATCACGCTTCCCTTTTCAGTTCCATCGGTTCCCGCGCCCGTGACATAGACGAAGGTCATGTTCGGGTTGAGCTTGGCAAGGATCTTCCCCGCCGCAAGCGTGAATTCGTAAGTGACGTGACGATACTGTTCCTCGCTCATTCCCAAGGAAGAGACTCCCAGGCAAAAGAAACAAGCGTCATAACCGGAGAGTTCGCCTTCTATCGGGGTGAAATCGAGGAAATTCTTGTGGATCACCTCGCGGAGTTTGGGGTCCTGCCGTCCCGTGGTGGACCGGCCAATGGCCAAGACCTGGGTCACCGCGGGGTCCTTGAAACATCCCAACAGGACTCCCTGCCCTACCATTCCCGTCGCGCCGAATAGGATGACTTTCATTGTTCTTCCTCCCTCATCATTTCACCAAACGACGGAACATGGAACGCCGCGCCACAAAGACCAAGACTGCCAACCAAACCAGCAAGAGGGGTATCGCTTGAACTTGCAACGGAAGTCCCACCGTCAAGGTTCGCATGAGGGAATTGACCGAAGTGAGGGGAAAGAACCATGCCACCTTTTGAAGGACGTTCGGCAGGCTTTCAATTGGATAAAAGACCCCGCAAAAAAGGAACATGGGGAAGACCAAGAGATATTGGGGATAAGAAAGTTCATCGATGCTCCGAGAATAGCCCGCTGCCGCCAGACCCATCGCCGAGAACAAAAGCGAACTGGCGAAAGTCACGGGCAATAAATAGAGGAGACAGGGAACCTGAAAGTCCCCCGTGGCCACCCCGATAAGGGCCACCACCTCCGCGGCAACCGTGGCTTTGCTGGCGTCCCAAAGCAGTTCCCCCCAAAGCACTTCCGAAAGCGTGATGGGTGTGATGGCGATGGCCTGGAATATTTTTTGGTAATACATCCGGACAAAGGCCCCGAAGGCGCCCTCGTAAAAACCCTGGAACAAGACCGTTTGCGCGATGATGCCCGAGAAAATGAAACTTCGGTAAGAAAGATGCATCCCCTGGGTGGTGATGCCCCCCACCAAAGAACCCACCCCCAGCCCGAAAGACAAAAGATAAAAGATAGGTTCGAGAAAAGTCGTGGCCAGGTAATAGGGTAAGCTTTTGATAAAGACCATGAAGTAACGCAGCCAAACGCTTCGGATGGCCCAGAGGGTTTCGGAAAATCTCATAAGCCCTCCACCCCCAACCGGCTTCCGGTCAATTTGAGGTAAACATCCTCCAGGTTGGGCTTGCGCTTCCAAACGACACCGGGCCGTACTTCCTCTTCCACTTCTTGCCGGGAGATGTGCTTCGCCACCAGTTTTTCCGGGGTATCCACGTCCAAGATCTTTCCCTGGGCCAGGATGGCCACACGGTCACAAAGACGTTCCGCTTCCTCCATGTAATGGGTGCAAAGGAGCACCGCCACGCCCCGAGCGCGGACCTCCCCCAGTGCTTCCCAAAGCATCCGTCGAACGTCCGGATCCAGACCGGTAGTGGGCTCGTCCAAGATGAGAACCTTGGGTTCGGAAATGAGGGCCCGGGCCACCTGCAACCGGCGTTTCATTCCCCCGGATAGGTTATCCACCGGTTCTTTGGCCTTCTCACTCAGGCCAAAACGCTCCAACAGTTCTCCGGCCCGTTTTTTGGCGACCACCAGCGGAATGCGGAAATAACTGGCGTGCCACACTAGCTGGTCAAGTACATGGAAATCGCTATCCAGGGTTTCGTCCTGGTTACAAACCCCCAAAACCTTCCGGGCTTCTTTGGGGTCGGAATGAACATTGTGGCCATCCACCAATACTTCTCCCGAGGTCGGGGGATAGAATCCGGAAATGCATTGGATGGTCGTGGACTTCCCCGCCCCGTTGGGGCCCAGCAAGCCGAAACATTCCCCCGCCAGAACGTTGAAAGAAACATCATTGACCGCCAGCACACCCTCCGAACCGTGACGGGGCGCATAGCGTTTGGTGAGATGAACGACTTGAAGAGGGGGTTGGGTGGGACTGGACATGTTCTTTCCGATCTTTACCGGGGGAAGGCTTCTTTGACACCGCCATCAACGGGAAGCATGGCACCGGTGGTCTTGGAAGACCTCTCGGAAGCCAGAAAGAGCACCGCTTCGGCAACATCCTCGGCGAAGACCTTGGTCTTCAAGAGGTTGCGCTGGGCGTAAAAGTCCTGAAGTTTATCGAAAGGGATCCCATAAGTCTTGGCCCTTTGGCGGCCCACATCGTCCCACAGGCGGGAGCCGTTGAAGATAGCGTCGGGGTTGACCATGTTAACGCGGATCCCTTCCCCGCCATGCTCGATAGCCAGGATACGGGCCAATTGGACCGCGGCGGACTTGGAGGCGCTGTAAGCGGCAAAATCCTTGCCGGGGGCGGTGACATTCTTCGTGGCGTTCAGGATGAAATTGCCTCCCAGCCCCTGCTTTTGGAAGACCCGCACTGCTTCCCGGGCCACCAGGAAATGACCCGTAGCGTTCACTTTCAAGCTCATCTCCCAGTCCGAAAGCTCGAGGGACTTGATAGGCGCGCCCTTGGCGATACCGGCGTTGGAGAAGACCACATCAAGTCCGCCGAAAGTAAGGACACATTGGGCAAAAGCCTCGCGAACGCTCTTCTCATCCCCCACATTCAGGGGGAAGCCCACGGCCGCGCCTTCGCCGTATTTCCGGCTGATCTCTTGGGCGGCTTCTTTCGCTCCCGCCCCGTTCAAGTCGGTCAGGAAGACCTGAGCGCCTTCTCGCGCGAAAGCCAAGGCCGTAGCCCGGCCGATGCCGCTGGCCCCGCCGGTCACTAGGACGATCCGTCTGGAAAATTCCTTCTCCTTGGGCAAAAGGGTAAGTTTGTAATTTTCCAGGGGCCAGTACTCGAACCGGTGGATCTCTTTTTCAGTAATAGCCTGGAACTGGTCGATGGCGAAGGCGTTCTGGATGACCCGCAGGTTATGGTGATAAAGGTCCTGAACGATCTTGGCGGCTTGCCAATTCTTACCCGTGGTCACCATTCCCAGGCCGGGGATTAGGATGATGCGGGGGTAGGGGTCCAGCTGGGTCAGTTTTCCCTGTTTGTATTTATTGAAATAGCGAAGGTAATCCTTCTTGTAACCAACCAAAGCCCTTTTTAATTGCAGCTCAAGTTTTTCGGGGTCCTTGGCCGGGTTGGAGACGAATAGCGGCTTGGGTTTGATGTGCATCAGATGGTCAGGAGTCATGGGCCCCAATTGGGAGGCCTTGGCCGCGCCGGAACGACCGATAAAATCCATCACTTCCGGCGAATCATCCAGCAACAGGATCATCCTCTGGCTTTCGCTGACCTGACCCCGGATGACCGGCAGTAAGGCCGCCAGGAGTTCTCGACGTCCAAGAGTGGGGCGCGATTTGATCTTCACGACGCCCAACGGAGCCGGTCTTTTCCTTTTGGCGGCTTGGACGAATCTTTCCGCCCGGGTACAGAATTCGATGGTGCGGTCATAGGCCTCTTTGGCCGTCTGACCCCAGGTGATAAGACCATGCTTATCGAGGATGATGCCCTTCGATCTCAAATCTTTTTGGGCTATGTTCCCCACCCATTTGGAAAGGGTGTATCCGGGTCGGGTATAGGGCACGAAACCCAATTCCCCGCCGAACAATTTTTGGATGAGCTTTTCACTGCCAGGCGTGTCGGTCAGGGAAGTCATCGCGTCGGCATGGGTATGGTAAACATGGGCATGAGGGACGAAGGCGTGAAGAAGGGTCTCGATGGAAGGCCGAGGTTGGTTGCCGCCCATCATGGCGTGACCGAGGTACTCCACCATTTCCTCGTCGGTCATGGCCTCCCGATCTTCCAGAATAAGCAGATCGGCCAATCGCAGACGCGTGAAATGCTTGCGCTCGATGGTTCGCATATCGGACCCGGAGCCCTTGATGTAAAGGACCTGGGTTTCCTCGCCCCGGTGGTCCGGTTCCACGCATTTGACCGAGCTATTGCCGCCTCCCCAGACGACCAAATCCGGGTTGGCTCCGATGAGCCGGCTGGTATGGGCCAAAAGGTCGACGGCCGAAAGGTTTTTCGCGGTCTTTTCGGACCAAAGGTTTTTCATAGGGGAATCACTATAAAACACTCTTCTTTAATCATCCACTCCACCGGGGAGTTTAGTTTTTCAGGCTGAAAGCGAAGGAAACGATACCCGATTGGTCGATCTGGGGCGATTCGGGCGGAAGTTGGGAAAATTCCCATTGGACAAGGGCCTCATAGACCACCGTGTCCAACTGGCGGTAACCGGAGGTTTGTTCCAACTGCAGGTCATCCGCCTTGAGAAGACCGTTGGGCAGGACCGTCAAACGGAACCGCACCACCGCCTCGATCCCCTGTTTCTTGGCCCACTCGGGATAAATGGGATTCACCTGGCGTTTGATGCTCCGGCCCGCCAATTCCCCCTCGATCTTGGCGCTGCCATCGGGCGTACCCGCAACCCCGCTGTGGCCCAACCCCGCGGTGGTCTTGATCTCTTGAGGTTCGTCTTTTTTGGCTTCTAGGCCAATGGGCGCCGACTTTCTCAGGCTTTCTAAATAAGATTCCTTAGGCGACCTTCCCGGATGGACCTGGCTCTTCAAGGGCTTCTTCACCGCCACCTCGGGCCGGTCATGGGTCTGAAGGGGCGGATTGGCGACTTCCTTCTGGGGCGAGGAGAATTCCCCATTCGTTTCGGCAACGGGAAGCTGGCTCGGTGTCTCACCGGCTTTGGAGGCCGGGGAACCCAATCCGGAGCCTTGAGACATCTCCCCGATGAGGGTCAAGTCCATCAAGAGAGGTGTCCGCACCACCAAAAAGGAATTGTAAAGGAACAACAAAAGGCCAAGCAGGAGCACATGGAAAGCCGCCGAGTAAATTAAAGAACGGTTAAAGGATGGTTCCATGCTTTTCCTTATTTCGCTTCTGGCGCCTGTGCAGCAGTAGGATTATTGCTGGGTAGTTCGACCGCGATCCCCATTTTCGTGACTCCCGCTTGGTAAGCCTTGGACATCACGTTCATGACCGTCCCATGGGAGATGTTCTTGTCCGCGTTGATCATGACCAGGGCCGTGGGCTTCCTTTGGATCAGGGCCTTCAACTGGCCGGCCAGTTCCTCCGGCGCCGTCTCCTTCTCACTATTATTCAAATGGATCTTGTCGCCTTGGGTGATGGTAATGGTGATGGTCTCCGGCAAGTTCGGCGAAGGCGCCGCGACCTTGGGAAGCTTCACCTGGAATTGCCCCTGGAAGAGGAAGGGCGTGGTCACCATGAAGATGACCAAAAGCACCAAGACCACATCGGTGAAAGGCACCATGTTGATCTCGGCGATGAGCTTGGATTTATCCCTCAATCGGCTTTGCATAGACACCTCTCAAAATCTTTAAATGCGGTCATTGCGAGGAATGAGCCCCGAATA
>CAZLND010000199.1:0-5338 GCA_964560635.1 uncultured bacterium
CAACCAGAACGAGACGGTCCAGGGTGAAAGTGCCATCCCCAAAAAACTGGTATTCGGTTCCAGATATTTTTATGGCGTCTCCCAGCCGGAAGCCCCGGTCGAGGCCAAGGGTAATCTGCCCGCTTTTAGCTATGCCCTGGGGGGCCTTAGTTGCGGTTGGGGCGCTTCCATCTTGCCGCCCCAAGACTGCGACTTGGCCGATTGGCCCATTGAGTCCAGGGAACTGAATGGATACATGAAGATCCTCCTCGAAGAATTGCCTTATTCGGCCCAATAGGACGGCTTGAGCCTGAATGTCCCCCTCCTATCCTCCAAAGCCAAACCCCTACTCTTGAGCCGGTCCGGGCGGGATATGTTGGACGCGTTCCAAAAGTCCGCCCTCCTTAAAAAAAATGAACTGCTCTTTTGTCAGGCGAGACTGCTCATCGCCGCCGAAACGAAGGAGGGCTGGACGGCTTGTCAATATTGCGGCCAATGCATGTCAGGCTGTGTTTATGGATCGATCTACAAGGCGGGGGACGACATCCTGGCCATGCGGGACCGGGGTGAGATCGATTATGTCCCCGGTTGTTTGGTCGAGCGACTTAGCGAAGAAGGGGAACGAGTGAAGGTCCGTTTCTTCGATGGAGAAGGGAAAAGTCAAGAACGGACCTTTGACCGGGTCTTCTTGGCGGCGGGCGCGGTCAACAGCACCCGGATCGTGATGAATTCCTTGGGTTTGGATAAAGAGAAAGCCTCTCTCAAGAGTCGGGGTGGTTTCGTGCTACCGGCTTTGAGTTTTCGCGAACTGGCCCCCAATTGGCCCCAATGCAATACCGAGCCGGGCCTTTTTCTCGAATTCAAGGGCGGGGGCTTGGACCATTGGGTCCACGTCCAGATCTCAACGGACAACGAGCTGCTTCCCCAAAAACTAGGGTTGAGGGAAGGGGACAAGGGGATCCTGGCCTGGTTGAAACGCTTTGTGATCAGCCACCTCTTCTTGGTCTTCGTCAATTATCATTCGGACCATTCGGGGACCTATGATCTCTTCCTGGAAAAGGCGACCGACCCTTCGGGACTCAACCGCTTGCGCACGGTCCACCATAAGACATTTCCCCAATGGAAGGTCCTTTGGGCCACCGCTACCCGGCTCTTGGGGATATTCGGCCGTATCGGCTGCCTGCCTTTGCTACCTTTGGCCAAGCTCAACAGCGGGTCGTACCATGTGGGGGGGACCCTTCCTATGAAAAAGGCCCCCCAAGGTAAGTTGGATACGGACCTTTTAGGAAGGGTAGGTTCTTGGAAGAAAGTGCATGTGGTGGATTCGGCGGTCTTCCCGTCCTTGCCGGGCACGACCATCGGTCTCTTATTAATGGCCAATGCTTACCGGGTAGCGGACCAGGTCATGGGCCAGAGGGAACCTTGATCAAGGAACTCTACGCTATCCTGGATATTCCCTGGGTTTACCGTCTTTCCCAGATCATCCTGGCTCCCGGCAAACCTTGGTTGTTCAAGCGACTCTGCGATCGTGTTTTCGCGGGGTCCCAGGGAAAGATCCTGGACGTGGGTTGTGGGCCCAAACTCGTCACCCCAAAGCCCCAAGGCTTGCTGGTGGGGGTAGATGTCAATGAGGCCTTCCTCCGCGAATATACCGGTGGGTTCCTGGACAAAGACCCGGCCCTGGTCATCAACCCATCGCCCTCTCGGGAAAAACTAGGGTACTTGGCTCCGGTCGACCATATGCCTTTTGCCGATGGCTCCTTCGATCAGGTCCGGGCCGTTGGATTCCTTCACCATCTCCCCGATGACGAATTGGCGCGGGGGATCCGAGAGATGGACCGTTGCCTCAAGAAAGGCGGGCGGTTCGTGGTATTGGAGGATGTGTGGCCCCGCCGGGCCTGGGCCCGACCTATCGCCTGGGTCATCCGGCGTTTGGACCGGGGTGAATTCATGCGCACCCAAGAGGAACTCCTTGAGCTTTTCCAAAAAGCTTGTCCTGGCAAGTGGGAATGGGAAAGATGCAATTACACTTTCATTGGGTCCGAGCTTTTATACCTGAACCGCGTGAAAGAATAGCTTTTCCAGTCCGGACCTTGACAGGCCCCGCAAAAAACGTATAATCCCAACAGTTGTCCACCTTTAACGGGGTCCTGTGAGACCCTCAAGGAAATGACGATGATGCTCGCTTGCGCGCGAAATGAAAACCTTCTGTCCCGAACACCCTTAAAGGTGACTTCGGGATTTTTTTTGCCCTCCACAGTTGTCATTCTGAGCCCGTTTTTAGGGGCGAAGAATCCAAGTTCAACCCATAGATCCTTTGCTTCGCTCAGGATGACATCTTCGTTTGGCCGCAAGGGAGGAGTGAAATGAGCTCCCCCAAGATCAAAGCCGTCGTTCTGGAAGCCAAGGACCTGGACCGGGCCCTCACCCGCATCGCCCATGAGATATTGGAGCGCAATAAGGGCCTAGAAGACCTGGTTTTAATAGGGATCAAGAGCCGGGGCGAGGTCTTGGCCGAACGCATTGCCGCCAAGATCAAGGGCATCGAGGGCAAGGAAGTGCCCCACGGGGCCCTGGATATCACCTTTTACCGCGACGACGCGGGCACTCATAAGCCCGAAAAAGCCCCTACTCCTACGGTCCTCCCTTTTGACGTGAACAAGAAAAAGGTCATCTTGGTCGACGATGTCCTGCACACGGGCCGCAGCGCTCGGGCCGCCATCGACGAGATCATCGACTTCGGCCGCCCCACTTCCATCCAATTGGCCGTGCTGGTGGACCGGGGGCACCGGGAATTCCCCATCCATCCCGACTACGTGGGCAAGAACATCCCCTCCTCCCTCAAAGAGCAGGTACTGGTCCATGTCAAAGAGAACGATGGTAAGGACGAAGTTGTCATCGCGGAGGTGGAAGCTTGAAACCCAAAGCCAACACGAAGGCACTAAGACACAAAGAAAGAATTAAGATTTCGAGGAATTTGAATCCCTTTGTACTTCGAGTTTCTTTGAGTCTTCGTGGCTTAGTGTTGGCCGTTGGTTCGGAGGTGCTGTCTTGAGTTTAAAATCAAAAGACCTGCTCACGTTGGAAGAACTCTCGGCGGCTGAGATCGTCCATATCCTCGATACCGCCTCTTCCTTCAAAGAGGTCTCGAGTCGCGAGGTCAAGAAGGTGCCGGCCCTGCGGGGCCGCACGGTGGTGCTCTTTTTCCACGAACCCTCGACCCGTACCCGCATCTCCTTCGAGCTGGCCGCCAAGCGCCTCTCGGCCGATATCCTCAACGTGCAGACGGCTTCTTCCTCGCTGGTGAAGGGTGAGACCCTCATCGACACCCTCAAGACACTCGAATCCATGACCATCGACGCCATCGTGGTGCGGCACAAATCTTCCGGGGTGCCCCAGATGCTGGCGAACATCACCAAGGCCACGGTCATCAACGCGGGGGACGGGGCGCATGAACATCCTACCCAGGGACTGCTCGACCTCTTTACGATCCGGGAACACAAAGGCGGCATTGAGGGCAAGACCGTCACCATCATCGGCGACATCACCCACAGCCGGGTGGCCCGCTCCAATATCCACGCGCTGAACAAGTTGGGCGCCAAAGTGCGGGTTTGCGCGCCGCCGACCCTGCTTCCCACTGGCATCGAGAAAATGGGAGTGGAAGTCTTCCACGACCTGGACAAAGCCCTCAAGAATACGGATGTGGTCTATGTGCTCCGCCTCCAGTTGGAACGCCAAAAGAACAACCTGTTCCCGACCATCCGCGAATATTCCATGATGTTCGGGGTCACCACTGAGCGGCTCAAGCACGCCAAAAAGGACGCCATCGTGATGCACCCGGGCCCCATGAACCGGGGCGTGGAGATCTCCTCCGGTGTGGCCGACGGGCCCGCCTCGGTCATCGACGACCAAGTCACCAACGGTGTGGCGGTGCGCATGGCGGTCTTGTACCTGCTTCAAGGCGAAAAAGGTGTAAACAATGGTTAACCACCAAGACACCAAGTCACCAAGAAAAGCGAAAAGAAAAAAAGGGATTGCTGGGTTAAATCAAAAGAATTTAAAGCCTTCCTTGGTGTCTTGGTGCCTTGGTGGTGAAAAAGAGGTGTTCTTATGAAGTCGATCCTGATCCAAAACGGCCACGTGGTCGACCCGGCCAACCAGCTGGACGGCGAAGCGGACATCTTCATCAAGGACGGCAAGATCGAGAAGGTGGGGAAGGGCCTCAAGGTGAAGGCTGACCAAACCATCGATGCCAAGGGCAAGATCGTCACACCGGGCCTCGTCGACATCCACGTCCACTTCCGCGAGCCGGGGTTCGAATATAAAGAAACCATCGCCACCGGTTCCCACTCGGCTGTGGCCGGTGGGGTCACCTCGGTGGCCTGCATGCCCAACACTAACCCGCCTATCGACGACCAGGCCATCGTGCACTTCATCAAGAGCAAGGCCGAAAAAGAAGGCTACTGTCACGTCTACCCTATCGGCTGTATCTCCAAGCGCCGGGAAGGCCAGGAAATGGCCGAATTAGGTGAACTTAAGAAGGCCGGGGCGGTAGCCCTGTCCGACGATGGCGCGCCCATCATGAACGCCGAGCTCATGCGCCGGGTCATGGAATACGCCAAGATGCTGGACCTCACCGTCATCGACCACTGCGAAGACTCCCATCTTTCTAACGAAGGGGTCATGCACGAGGGAGAAGCCTCCACGGCGCTGGGCTTGCGGGGCATCCCCGCGGCCTCTGAAACGGTCATGGTCGGTCGCAATATCCTGTTGGCTGAGATGACGGGCGCCAAGTTCCACGCGGCCCATGTCTCTACCGCCGGTTCGGTGGACCTGATAAGACAAGCCAAGAAAAAGGGAATCAATATCACCGCCGAGACATGTCCTCACTACTGGACGCTCTCAGACAAGTCCATCAAGAACTACAACGCCAACTTCAAGATGAATCCGCCCCTTCGAAGTGAAGAGGACGTGGCGGCCATCCGAAAAGGCATCAAGGAAGGGGTCATCGACTGCATCTGCACCGACCACGCCCCTCACGCTTCCACGGAAAAACAATGCGAATTCGACCAGGCCGCCTTCGGCATCGTGGGCCTGGAAACCATGTTCCCCCTGACCTACAGCCATCTAGTGGAGCCAGGGGTTATCTCCCTCTCCCGCGCGGTCGAGATGCTCACGACCTCCGCGGCCAAGATCATCGGTATCCCTGGCGGGACCCTCTCGGAGGGAGCCCCGGCCGACGTGGCCATCTTCGATATCAAAAACGAAAAGAAGGTGGACGCGAATAACTTCAAGAGCAAGGGCAAGAACAGCCCCTTCAACGGCTGGAATCTCAAAGGTTGGGCGGTAACTACGATAG
>CAZLND010000200.1:0-5302 GCA_964560635.1 uncultured bacterium
CGTTTCATCTCGACCAAATGGATGATCCCATCGAACTTTTCTTCCTCACCAACGGGCAAAGTGACCGGATGGGCATTCGCGTTCAAACGTCCGCGCATCTGGGAGATAGCGGCGAAATAATCGGCTCCAACGCGGTCCATCTTGTTGACGAACGCGATACGGGGAACGCCGTAATTGGTGGCCTGACGCCAAACCGTCTCGGACTGCGGCTCCACACCTTCCACCGCTCCGAAAACACCGATTGCGCCGTCAAGGACGCGAAGAGAACGTTCCACTTCAATGGTGAAATCCACGTGACCAGGCGTATCGATGATATTGATGCGATTGTTCTTCCAGAAGCAGGTCGTGGCGGCCGAGGTGATGGTGATACCGCGCTCTTGTTCTTGGGGCATCCAGTCCATGGTGGCGGCCCCATCATGGACCTCACCGATCTTATGGGTGCGGCCTGTGTAAAAAAGGATACGCTCGGTCAAAGTGGTCTTGCCCGCGTCGATATGGGCCATGATGCCGATATTGCGGGTTTTCGCCAAAGGTATTTGTCGGGCCGTCGTTGTTGCCAATTGAGTTTCCTCGGTTACCAGCGATAGTGGGCGAAGGCTTGGTTAGCTTCCGCCATTTTATGGGTGTCTTCTTTCTTCTTGATGGCCGTACCCTGGTTCTTGAAGGCATCAGCCAATTCGGCCGCGAGCTTCTCGGCCACGGTTTTTTCCTTGCGCGCGCGAACGGCATTGAGGATCCAGCGAATGGCCAGGGAGACACGCCGCTCAGGGCGAATTTCGACCGGGACCTGATAAGTAGCGCCGCCGACGCGGCGGGATTTCACTTCAAGGACAGGTTTCACGTTATCGATAGCGGCCTTGAACACGTTCAAAGCCCCTTCTCCATGCTTCTCGCCCAGGACATCCAGGGCATCATAAAAACATTGGGTGGCCACCATTTTTTGGCCGTCGTACATCATGCAATTGATGAACTTGGTGACCAACTTGTTGTTGTAACGGGAATCCGAGAGAACTTCCCTTCGGGCGGCGACTTTTCGGCGAGGCATTCGTTATTCTCCTTTAGCTTTTCGGGGCGGCTTCTTTTTTAGGCCGCTTCATCCCATACTTGGAACGTCCTTGTTTACGATCGGCCACTCCGGCCGCGTCCAAAGTCCCACGGACAATGTGATAACGCACGCCAGGAAGGTCTTTCACACGACCGCCGCGGATGAGGACGATCGAATGCTCTTGCAGATTATGTCCCACACCGGGGATGTAGCAGGTCACTTCCATGCCGTTCGTCAGGCGCACGCGGGCGATCTTCCGAAGGGCGGAGTTCGGCTTCTTGGGCGTCATCGTCGCGACCTTCACGCAGACCCCCCGTTTTTGGGGACAGGCCTTAAGTGCGGGCGACTTGGTTTTATGTTTGCTTTTTGCACGGCCCAATCGGACCAATTGATTCAACGTCGGCAAAGCACCCCTCCAACATGGACTTGCTCAAAAAATAAAAAAGGCAAAGACAGTGAGCTCCGCCTTTGCCAAATGACTATTCCTTTGAACGACCTCAGGGCCTAAGCCCCAAGGGGAATCATCATGCAAAGCCCTCCTCTTGCTCACCATTTTGAAAAAGTCCGGGCCTGCCAAAGGCACGCCCAGACCCTTCAAAAAAGAAGGTATTTTCTAACAAAAAGCCCTTTAAAAAGGCTCAAACGCGGAGGGGTAAGTTACCAAACCCCCTAGGCCTGGTCAAGGCTTTTTTTGAGGGAAAGGCCCTCTTCCGCTTTAAGCTCGGAATCATCGATTTCGGCGCTAGGCGGGGGGGCTATCCCCACCGGGAGTTCCTCTTCCGGCTCATCGACCTTGATCTTGAGCCCTTTATAAAAGGCACTGCCCGTACCTGCAGGGATCAAATGACCCATAATGACGTTTTCTTTCAAACCACGCAATTGGTCTATCTTGCCCGAAACCGCAGCCTCGGTCAGGACCTTGGTGGTTTCTTGGAAGCTAGCGGCCGAAATGAAGCTCTCGGTCCCCAATGAGGCCTTCGTGATACCCAAAAGGATCGGCCGAGCGGTGGAGGATTTTCCATCCTTTTCCTGGACCCGGTCATTCTCTTTATTGAACTTAGCCTTATCCACTTGTTGTTTCGGCAAGAATTCGGTGTCCCCCGGCTCCTGAACAACGACCTTGCGCATCATCTGGCGGACAATGACCTCGATATGCTTGTCATTGATCTTCACGCCCTGGAGGCGGTAAACCTCTTGGACCTTGCTCAAGAGATACTCTTGAACGGCCGAGTCTCCCTGAACTTCCAGGATGTCATGCGGATCGACCGGCCCGTCGGTCAAAGCGTCGCCCGCGCGGACAAAATCCCCCTCATGGCAATTCAAATGCTTCCCGTAAGGGATGGCATATTCTTCTTCAATGGTCTTCTTGCCTTCGGTGTTGGAAATAAGCACGCGCTGATAACCCTTGGAGGCCGTCCCAAATCCGACAGTCCCGCTGATCTTCGCGATGACGGCGTTCCCTTTGGGCCTGCGGGCCTCAAAGAGTTCCGCGACGCGGGGTAGACCGCCCGTGATGTCACGGGTCTTGGAAATTTCGCGCGGGATCTTGGCCAAGATGTCCCCGGCCATGATCTTGTCGCCTTCCATCACATTGATGAGCGAGCCGGTCGGCAAACGATAGCTCTTCGCCGCTTCCCCGGTCTCCGGATTCATGATGATGCAACGGGGTGACAGGTTTTCATCTTTGTACTCGATGATCGCCCTTTCCTTCAAACCAGTAGAGGGGTCGATCTCTTCACGGACCGTGACGCCGCGGATGACGTCCTGGAGTTTTACCACACCGCTCACTTCGGTGAAGATGGGAACCTTATAAAGATCCCAATGGGCCAGGATCTGCCCTTCTTTCACCAACTCGTCCTCTCGGACTTTCAAGGTGGAACCGAAAGGAACCACATGGTTCTCCATGGTGCGTCCCTTTTCGTCGTAAACGGAGACCTCACCATTACGATTGAGGACAATGAGTTCTTTGTTCCGGTTCTCGACCACCTTCAGGTTGTGGAACCGGGTCTTCCCGTTCTTACCTGACTCGATCTTGGATTGCTCCAAGGCACGGCTGGCCGCACCACCCACGTGGAAGGTACGGAGGGTGAGCTGGGTACCGGGTTCGCCGATGGACTGGGCGGCGATGATACCGACCGCTTCCCCGATCTGAACGAGCTTGCCATTGGACATATTGATACCGTAGCACTTGGCGCAGACGCCCAGTTCCAGCTCGCAGGTCAGGACGGACCGGACCCGGATCTGTTCGATAGCGGCTTCTTCCAGTTTTTCCGCGATCGTTTCCGTGATGATCTGGCCGCTCTTGGCGATGACCTCGGAGGTCAAAAGATTGGCGACGTTATCGACGGCCACACGGCCCGCGATGCGGTCCTTCAAGGGTTCGATGATCTCGATACCCTCTTTGATGGCCGAAACGCGGATACCATTGACGGTCCCGCAATCCTCGGCATTGATGATGACTTCTTGAGCCACGTCCACCAAGCGACGGGTCAGGTAACCGGCGTCGGCCGTCTTCAAGGCCGTATCCGCCAGACCCTTACGAGCACCGTGGGTGGAGATGAAGTATTCCAACACCGTCAATCCCTCGCGGAAATTGGCGGTAATGGGCGATTCGATGATCTCACCGATGGAACCGGTGATCTTCTGCAGGGGCTTGGCCATCAGTCCACGCATACCGGCCAATTGGCGGATCTGCATCTTGGAACCGCGGGCGCCGGAATCGGCCATCATATAGATGGGGTTGAAGCCCAAGCTATCCTTTTTAAGGTTCTCGAACATGACCTCGGCGATCTCATCGGTCGTATGGGTCCAGATGTCGATGACCTTGTTGTAACGCTCGCCGGCGGTGATGATACCTTTTTTGTACTGATTCTCGATCTCAGCAACTTCCTTGTAGGAGCGCTTGAGGATCTCGTTCTTGTCCTTGGGGATCTTCATGTCGTCGATCGAGACGGTGATCCCGGCGATGGTCGCGTACTTGAAGCCGACTTCCTTGATATCGTCCAAGAGCTTGACCGTCTGGTCTTGACCGAGCTTCTCATAACAAAGGGCCACGAGGTCACCCAATTCCTTCTTGGTCATAACCCGATTGACGTAGGGCAATTCAGCAGGGATAACCTGGTTGAACAAGACCCGGCCCACGGTTGTGTCGATAAGCTTGCCGTTGCGTCGAACCTTGATGCGGGCGTGTTTGCCCACTTGTTTCGATTCCAGAGCGATGATCACTTCCAGGGCGCTGGAGAAGACCTTGCCTTCGCCCTTGTCCCCCGGCATTTCCTTCGTGATGTAATAAGAACCCAAGACGATGTCTTGGGTCGGGGTCACGATGGGACGGCCGTTGGAGGTGGAGTTGATGTTGTTGGTGGAAAGCATCAGGAACCGGGCTTCCATCTGCGCCTCAGAAGAGAGAGGCACGTGGACGGCCATCTGGTCACCGTCGAAGTCGGCGTTGAAGGCCGTGCAAACGAGCGGATGGATCTGGATAGCGCGACCCTCAATGAGGACCGGCTGGAAAGCTTGGATACCTTGACGATGCAACGTCGGGGCGCGATTCAGGAGCACATGGTGATCGCGGATGACCTCGGCTAGGATGTCCCAGACCTCGGGTTTGACCCGCTCGACCATCTTGCGAGCGCTCTTGATGGTATGGACATAGCCACGGTCTTCCAGCTTCTTGATGATGAAGGGCTTGAACAATTCCAAGGCCATTTTTTTCGGCAGACCGCACTGGTTCATCTTCAGTTCGGGACCGACCACGATGACGGAACGACCGGAATAATCGACGCGCTTACCCAACAGGTTCTGGCGGAAGCGGCCTTGCTTGCCTTTGAGCATGTCGGACAGTGACTTCAAGGGACGGTTTCCGGGCCCGCGCACGGCGTGGCCACGACGACCGTTATCCAAAAGGGCATCCACAGCTTCCTGCAACATGCGCTTTTCGTTGCGCACAATGACTTCGGGGGCGTGGAGTTCCAACAACTTCTTCAAACGGTTGTTACGATTGATGACACGGCGGTAAAGGTCGTTCAGGTCGGAGGTAGCGAAACGACCGCCATCCAATGGGACCAATGGGCGAAGCTCGGGCGGAATGACCGGCAACACTTCCAGGAACATCCATTCGGGCTTGTTGTCGCTCTTACGGAAGCTCTCAATGACCTTCAATCGCTTGATGATGGTCTTCTTCTTTTGTTCGCTGGTGGTCGTCTTCATTTGGACCCGGAGTTTCTTGTCCAGGTCGGCTAAGTCGACCATACGGAT
>CAZLND010000201.1:0-5300 GCA_964560635.1 uncultured bacterium
GTCCTTGCACGGATCAAAAAAAAGAGGCACAGGAAGAAAGAACCATGAAAAAGGATCGACAGCATCCCGGGGATGAAAAAGTCCTTGCGCTTCAAGGCTTCGACACCCCTAAAGCGACCTTGTTGACGCCCGCTGTTCGAATGAGGTCCAACAATTCCACAACCCGGCCATGAGGGATCGAGGCGTCCGCCGATAGGACGATCCGCAAGTCGGGATTCCGGGCCACCGCTTGCTGGAGAACGTCGGCCAACTTCCCCTTCTCGATGGGAAGATTTTGGAAGTAAAGTTCCCCCTTTTCGGTCAGTACCACGGCTTGGCTCTCAGGAGCGGTAGGATCGGAGGTCAGGGCTTTGGGAAGGCTGACCGGCACCGAGGGGGTCGAGATGAAATTCGCCGTTAACATGAAGATGATCAGGAGCACCAGCATGATGTCCACCAAGGGCACCACATTGATCTGGGTGATGGCTTCTTCCGGATCCTGGGCTTGGAACGCCATTTTATTTCCGCCTGGACCGGGCATGGACCAACAGAAGGTGGGAAAGCCTGTCGGCATTCGACAGTGTCCGTTTGATCCTGCCTTGGAAATAGTTGAAAAAGATGACCGCGGGGATGGCGATGAACAACCCGACCGCGGTGGCCACCAAGGCTTCGGAGACGCCCTGCATCACGACGCGGGAGCCGGAAGTTCCCGCCAAGGCCAGGTCGTTAAAAGCACGGATGATCCCCAGGACCGTTCCCAGCAATCCAATGAAAGGGGCGTTGTTCCCCAGGGTACCCAAGACCAGCAAGTACCTTTCCATTTCCATTTTTTCCAGGAGTCGTTGGCTTTCCAGGACCTGTTCCATGACTTCCCTTCCTTGGGAAAAGCAGGAGAGGCCAGCCCTCAGGATCCTCGCTTCGGGACACTGGACCCGATCCAGTAACTTCTCCGCCACCGACAGGCGGCCCTTGGCCAAAAGGTTGGTCAATTCGCCTCCAAGGGATTCGGAGCCTCTGGAATAACGGGAGAAATAAAATACACGGTTCAAAATGACCGCGACCGAAAGGAGGGACAATGCGAAAAGGAGATATAGGACCCATCCGCCGCCCAACAAGGCAAAAGCTTTAATGGATTGGATCAACACAGGAACCTCGGGGCAAGAACAGGATTGGAGGCAGGACATCCTTTGTTTGGAAGAAAAAAGGGCCTAAAGAAGATCTACGGTTCTCAAAGCGGGGTTACGGTAACCCTGGACCAAAGACGTTCAGGAAATCATTGCCCGAATCTCCGACCACGATGTAACCACCACCGAGGAATTCGAGGCAAGACGGAGTGTAAGGCGCGAATTCGTGATAGCTGTGAGCATCACCCCAGGCTCTTTTGAGGCCCACCTGGGTCAGGACCGTCCCGCCAAGAGCGGCTGCATTACAACAAGCCCAAGGTGTGCCCGCGCTGGTCAACATTGTGTATTCCTCAACCTCTCCATTGCTCGTGTCCGAAACAAAGAAATCGCCGGCGCTGTCGGTCGTGATCCCATTGACCACGCAGCCCGCTATCAAGGGGAAGGCGCCAACCAAAGTTGTTCCACCCGAAGTATAAACTTGGACGATCGAGGTGCTGACCCCCGCGGAGACAGCATAAGGTCCCGGGTCGCCGATATAAACGTTATCTGCGGTATCACAAGCGATGGAATTGGGTTGTTTAAAGGTGATACTGGCGCTGAAATTGGACCCCGACCCATTCCACCGGTGCAGCCAGGACGGAGACAGTCCGTAAAGACCGCCGCCGCCGTCGAATTCATCCACATAACCATTGCCGGTGTCCGCCACGTAAAAATGGCCGGATGTATCCGCGGTCAAACTCTTCGGATTATGAAAAACGGCGCCACCAAACCCGTTCGTGAAATTCATGAAAGGCCCATCATCTAAAGCGGGCGGCCCATATACATAATTATTTTCAACGTACAAAATCGCGCCGCCCCCATTTTGAATATCCAACATCGCGACCATCCCTGGGTAAAGTCCCGCGCCGCGAGGCGCAATACCGGGCCAAGCCAGGAACCCACCGGGCGAGGAAACAGCCACCCCCTGGGGAAAACTGACCTGGGTACCAGCGAATATATAAGGGGTCGGTTGATAGGTCTTGGTTGGAGTCGCTTGCCCATTAGCGTACAGGTTTCCTGTGCCATTAAAGGCAAGTACGCCGCCTCCCGAATTTACGAATTCTTCCAAAGCGTTCACGATGGTTCCACCCTTGTTTTCCGCTTGAGCCGTGTAAAGAACACCCGAGTTGCTATCGTAATACATCCCATTAGGAGCGGCGGAAGTTCCATAATTGTTCTGGTAGGCGGGCGGCGCCGCGGGTGTCCAAGTCTTGGTTGGCGTTATGGTCGGAGTATTGGTAATGATGATCCCCGTCGGGGTATTCGTCGGGGTCAAAGTATTGGTCGGAAGGGTTCCGGTAAAAGTAGGAGTGAAAAGATTGGTAATGGTACCGGTCGGGGTATTGGTCGGGGTTTTAAGGGCCGAACTCCCAAAGGGCTGCGCGGGATTATTGCTACTGCTATTGCAAGCGGTGAAAAAACCCACACCCAAAAGAACAAAGAGGACAAAAAGACTGACCTGTTTTTTGGGGTCTCTCCGGAACGGGGTCTTTATTTTACGCTTATCCATGGAGCAATATTACCTCGGTTTTATCGGATATGTCCAATTGGGCTGAGATCATTGAAAACCAACGGTTGTACCCACAAAAAACTGGAGCCCATTTCCTGGAAGAGCCGCATTATTCGAGGAATTTCCGGCAATATCATAACCAGATGACGGGTCCTTCAGTATCCCTTCGGTCTGATCGAATCCGGTCCAACGCTCCCTTACGCTACCGACCAAGGAAAAATGGTCGTCCAAATAGATCTCCATTCCGACCCCAAGGTCAAAACCGATGCCCGAAATGGTCGAATCATCAACGGCGACCACATTATTGTTACTGTCCAATAGGTTCGAACCGTTCTCGATCCAAAGCCAAGGAAAACAGATCCCAAGATTGATGAAAGGTTGAGTGGGTAGTTCGGTAAAAAGATAGCGTTTGAAATCAATATCGAAGGATTGTAAAACGGCCGACGTGTTAAAAGTGGACCCACCCCCGGTCCAAGTCGCCGCATGGGTGCTTCGCCAATAAGTAACTTCAGCCGCCCAAGGACCTGTCCGGTAACCCGCTAAAATAGCGAACCCGAAATTCCGATCGATCGAAGGGATAATATCTTCTTCCGTAAATCCCGTCGCGGTCACTGTCGTCGAAGCGGCCGTGCCGTTGAACCAGGTTGCGTTATCGATGACGGCCGAGGTGCCGCCGAACCCGAGATAGCCCCTCGACTTGATGAAGTCCGAGGCCTTTGCGCCGGTGAGAAAGTCAGCACCTTCTTCATCCTCGGCCCAGGTCGCCCCAACAAATCCGCACAAGGTAATGAAAAACATCGTGAAAAACGCGGCTTTTTTGAGTTTCATGCGTTGCCCTATCCCCCGATTCTTAAGATTCACGGAAGCAGGCCTAGGTGTGGGTGGCCTCGTAACTTGAGGTGTATTTTACCCAAGGAATAGGGATTTAGAAAGGAAACTTTAGAAAAACGGCCTTTTGGTTGGGAAAAACCCGCTTCTGCCGATGAGGGCGAGTCGGTTAGGGCAAAACGTTCAAGGATTTTTGAAGAAATGGATGGAATTAAGGCCCAAAGAGGGTCAGGGTCCCGAGATTGGAAGGTCCGTTCTCGAAATCCGTCACCCAGACATCACCGCCCGAGAAGACCACTCCATCGGGGCTGATGAAGGGATAAGAAGAACTGGACCTATTCCATTGGGTTTGAAGGGCTCCGCTGCCATTGTATTCGGTGACCACGCTGTTTTCCGAGTCGGCCACATAGACGTTGCCTGAACCGTCCACCGCGATACCGAAAATATCCGAATTTGCCTGAGTGGGCCAGCTACTCCAAGACCCATTGTAAATTTGCACCAGTTCATTGTCCGCGTCAGCTACATAAAGATTATTGGAACCGTCCAAAGCCACCGCGCTGGGGGATGAGAAAGCGGAAAGTCCCGTGCTCCAAATGGTAATGATATTGCCCGCCGAATCGAATTTCTCCACTTCGTTGTTGCCCGTATCAGCCACATAAACATTCCCGCTGGAATCGACCGCGATACCCTCGGGGCTATTCAGGTTCACGGTTCCATTGGTGGACCAAGAAGTGATGAAGGCGTTCGTGGAAGCGTTGAAGGCGTAAACCGCGCTATTGCCCGCGTCCACCACATAGAAGGTCGTCGCGGCCGAGTTCACGGCCACACCATAGGGGTTGTTAAAAGTGACCGAACCGGTACCCGTCAGGGTGGCCGCGGCGGTGAAATTGGTGCCATTGACGTTGAAGATGTGGATCGTTCCCGCCACGGTCCCGTTCCCTTCAGCTACGTAAAGGGTCGTCCCAGCCGCGTTCACGGCTAACCCATTGGGATAGACCACACTTGGTCCGGTCGCTTTAACGAGGGGCGTCGAAATAGCAAAGGGTGTGGGCGAGAGCGTGGCCGTTGGGACCGGGGTCAAAGTAATGGTGTTGGTCGGGCTGGACGGTGTGTAAGTGAAAGTACTCGTGAATCCGGCGGCTGTCAGGTTAGGCGTCGGCGTGAAGGTGGCCGTATAGCCGAACCAATTGGTGGGGGTAGAGGTCGGGGTCACCGTAGGGGCCGGACCGGTCGGGCTAGGGTTGGAACATGCCAAAGGCAAGGTCGATCCCGCAGCCATTAAAAGGATGAATAGGACTTTCTTCAATTTAAAATTCCTCCGCCTGCCAACCGATGATTAAGGCGTGAACGGGATGACATCGTTCGCTCCCGCGTCCGCCACATAGATATTCCCCAAAAGGTCGACCGCCACACCCTTCGGGCTGACCAATGAGCCCGAGTCATTGAAGTTAACAAGCGTGTTTTTGTCATAAGCCCCGCTGGTGAATTCTTCGATCTGTTTATTCCCCGTATCGGCCACCCAAAGATTGTTCAACGAGTCCACGGCCAAGCCCGTCGGGTTCAGGAAACCGGGAATGGTCAAGACCAAGCTTCCACCCGTATATTCCTGGACCGTGTTCCCCACCACCACGAAGACATCGCCTGTGGAATCCACCGTGATACCTTGCATGGAAGCCCCCGCAGGGAATGTTGTTACCGAACTGCCCGTTGAAGTAAGTTCCACCACGCGTGAATTGCCAGCGTCACTGATATAAAGATTATCGGAAGAGTCAACAGCCAATCCCGTGGGTCCTGATAAAGCCACGGCCGAGAAACTCGCG